>CAYQAD010000012.1:0-17367 GCA_964415125.1 uncultured Phycisphaeraceae bacterium
AGATGTGCTCGTCGGCGGGGCAGATGACGACTTGTTCTACCTTGTCGAACTGGTGGATGCGGTAGAGGCCCGCGGTGTCTTTGCCCGCGGCGCCCGCTTCGCGGCGGAAGCAGGTGCTGACGGTGGCGTAGCAGAGCGGGAGCTTGGACTCGTCGAGGATCTCACCCTCGTGGATGCCCATGAGCCCGACCTCGCCGGTGCCGGTGAGGAAGAGGTCGTAGCCGCCGCCTCGGGCGGACTCTTCGATGTGGTAGGACTGGTCTCGCCCGGTGGGGAAGAAGCCGGTGCCGGTCATGGCTTCTTCGCGGACGAGGACGGGGACGGAGGTGGCGCGGAAGCCCTTGGAGCAGATGAAGTCGAAGGCGTAGCGGAGGATGGCTTGGTGGAGGCGCATGCCGTCGCCGGTGAGGACGTAGGAGCGTGAGCCGGCGACCTTGACGCCGCGCTCGAAGTCGGCCAGGCCGAGCGAGTCGATGAGTTCGAGGTGTGTCTTGGGCGCGAAGCCGCGCTGGTCGGCGAAGGGCTTGGCGGGGTCGAAGCCCTCGGGGTTCCATCGGCGGAGCTCAACGTTGTCGTCGGCGGAGGTGCCCCGGGGGACGTCGGGATCGGGGGGCAGGGGGACCGAGAGGAGCAGGGCCGAGAGCTCGGGGTCGATCGCGGCGGCCTGCTCTTCGAGCCCCGCGATCTGGGCCTTGAGGGTGGCGGGGCGGTTCTTGAGCTCGGCGATCTGGTCTTCGAGGCGTGTTCGCTCGGCGCCCTCGGCCTTCTTGAGCTGGCCCGAGAGCTTGCCGATCTCGGGGCCGACCTGCTTGGCGAGGGTGTTCTGCTCGGCGCGGAGGCGCTCGGTCTCGGCGGCGAGATCGCGCTTCTGGGCGTCGAGGGCGAGGAGGCGGTCGATGTCGACGTCGCTGCCCTTGAGTCGGCAGCCCTCGCGGAAGCGGTCGGGATTCTCACGGAGTGCGCGCAGGTCGATCATGGGGCGGGAGTGTAGACGTGGGGGAAGCGGACATGCTGGGGGGGCTGGGCGGCGGTCGAGCGGGGTGGTGAGGTGTTTGGCGGGGAGTTTGCGGACTGTGGGTGCCGGGAGCCGATTCGTATACGATCGATGCGGGCGGCTTTCGGCGGGTGCGTGATCGGCACGACTCGGCCGGCCGCGATTGATTGAGGGTGGCGTGGACGCTCGATGAAGCGGTATCAGCTCAGGCCAATCCGTGGCGGTGACGCGATCGTGCTGGCGCACGACGCGATCACGATCGGTCGGCATCCGAACAACACGATCCGCCTGCTGGACGAGAAGGCCTCGCGTCGGCACTGCATCGTCGAGCCCGACGGCAAGGGGCGGTACTCGGTCCGCGATCTGGGCAGCCGAAACGGCACGAAGATCAACGAGCTTGCGGTCAATGTCGCGACACTCGAGCCGGGCGACGTGCTCCGCGTGGGCAAGGTGGAGTTCTCGTTCGAGCGCGCCGAGGAGGTCTCGTCGACGATGATCGTCAGCGACATCCCGGCCGAGACGCAGTCGGGCGTTGATGACCTCGACGGCATTGACGCGCTGCCCTTGGCCGATGGCGAGCACGTGGGTGACGGGTCGTCCTCGAACGGCGTGCATCTCAACGGCAGCAGCGCCGCGGACCACGCGCACCACGCGGACCACGAGCACCACGCGGACGATGCCGAGGGCGGCCTTGACGCCGCGGCGTTGCCGGATCTTGATCTCGAGGCGCTGGCGGCGTTGGAGCCCGAGGACGTGCCGTCGATGCGCGAGGCGTCGCTGCCCGTGCCCGAGCTTGGCGCGAGCGACGCGGACCAGACGCCGCAGGTCGACACGAGCAAGTGGGCGGGCACGCTCGAGCGGATGGTGGATGACTTGCCGCCGAAGGCGGTGCGTGAGTCGCCGATCGTGCTGGTGACGGCGAATCGGCAGGAGTCGAAGGTGTTGCAGACCACGGGCGAGGGCCCGCGGGCGATGCGGCTGCTGCTTCAGCTCGCGAGCAAGAGCCGGGCGACGGACCTGCACATCGAGCCCAAGGCCGAGTACGCCCGCGTGCGGATGCGTGTGGACGGGCAGATGGTTTCGGTGGTCGATCTGCCCGTGAAGGTGGGGGACCTGGTGATCGGGTTGCTGAGGGCGTCGTGCCAGATGCGGCAGGCCGCGAAGGACGCGATCCAGGACGGGCACTGCGCGGCGCGGTTCCCGGATCGACGCGTGGACTTTCGCGTGTCGATGACGCCCACGGTGCACGGGGCGAAGGCGGTGGTGCGTGTGCTCGACCAGCGGGGCGTGCCGAAGTCGCTGACCGAGCTTGGGCTGTTGCCCTACATGCAGGAGCGGGTGAAGAAGGTCTGCGAGAAGGACTCGGGGCTGCTGCTCGTGTGCGGGCCGACGGGCTCGGGCAAGACGACGACGCTCTACAACGGCTTGCGCGCGGTCGACCGCGAGCATCGCAACGTCATCACGATCGAGGACCCCGTCGAGTACCAGATCGAGGGCACGACGCAGATGCCCGTGGACCACGCGCGCGGCAACTCGTTCGGCTCGATGCTGCGCTCGGTGCTGCGCCAGGACCCGGACGTGATCCTGCTCGGCGAGATCCGCGACGATGAGACGGCGCGCACGGCGATGCAGGCGGCGATGACCGGGCACGTGGTCTTCACGACTGTGCACGCGAAGGACACGATCAGCGCGGTGTTCCGCTTGCTGGACCTCAAGGTCGAGCCGTATCTCGTGGCCAACGCCCTGGACCTGGTGCTCGCCCAGCGGCTGGTGCGTGTGCTGTGCGACGAGTGCAAGCGCGAGGTCGCGATCACGCCGGGGCAATCCAGCCGAATCGGCAAGCACCTGCAGGGCAAGAGCACGGCCTACACGTCCGTCGGGTGCGTGCGATGCCTGGGCACGGGCTTCCGTGGGCGGCGGGCGCTCTTCGAGCTGCTCGAGGTGAGCAACGAGCTGCGCGACGTGATCCTGCGCGAGCCCTCGATCGCGGCGATCCGCAAGATCATTCACGGCGGGCACTTCGACACGCTGACCGAGTTCGGCTGGCGATTGGTCGCCGATGGCGACACGACGATCGACGAGATCGAGCGCGTCGCGGGCAGCGACTGAGTGTCGGTCGAAGGCGCTACTTCACGAGCGACATGTCGCGCAGCGCCGGGAACTTCTCGCGCCAGGCGCGGAGTGCGGCGATGTCGAGCTCGACGGAGAGCACGGCTTCTTCACTCCCAAGCTCGCCGAGCACGTGGCCCATGTGGTCAACCGCGATCGAGCCGCCGATGTAGTTGAGGTGCGGGTCGGGGCCGGTGCGGTTGCAGGCGAGGACGATGGCCTGGTTCTCGATCGCGCGGGCGATCGCGAGGGCGCGCCAGTGGTGCTGGCGGGTGTCGGGCCAGTTGGCGCCGAGCGCGAAGACTTCCGCGCCCGCTTTGGCTCCCAGGCGAAAGAGCTCCGGAAAGCGCAGGTCGTAGCAGATCGCGGGGCAGATGGTGATCGGGCCCGCACTCGGCGGCGAACCGGTGGGCCATGCCCAGGTGTCGACGCGTGTGCCCGCGCGGAAGCGTTCGGTTTCTCGGCCGAAGGAGAAGGGGTGGATCTTGGTGTAGTCGCAGAGCATCGAGCCGTCGGGCGCGACGGTGGTCATGCGGTTGTCGGCCTTGTCGCAGTGGCAGGCGTGGAGCGTCCGGCCGCCCTGCACGAAGGCGCCGGTGTCCTCGGCGAGCTCGACGAGGAAGGCGAGGGTGAGCCCGCGGTCGGCGGTGGTGTCATCGTTGAGGCTGAACCCCGAGTCGAACATCTCGGGCAGCAGGATCAGGTCGCCCGGGCTCACATCCACGGCGTCGATCAGGTCCTCGACGCGGCGGAAGTTCGCCTCGGCGTCTTCCCAGGCGATGTCGAGCTGGACGAGGTGGGCGCGCGGCGGTGGGGTCATGCGGGCATGCTATCTGCAGAGCAGGCTGGATTACTCGGCTCAATCACCGGGCCGAATGACTGGGCTGGGTCAGGGGGCGGGCTCCAACTGGGGGAGGCGATACGATGCGTGGCGATGTCTGAAGGCTCGGCACAATTCGGCCCCGGCACGGTGGTGCTCGCGAGCACGTCGCCCCGCCGGCGGTCGCTGCTCAGTGAGGCGGGCATCGCGCACGTGGCGCTGTCGCCCGGCGTGGACGACGGCGAGCTTCGGCCTGGCGCGGGCGTCTCGCCCGAGGCGTGGGTGATGGCGCTGGCGCATCTGAAGGCGCGGGCGGGGGCGGACCTGCCCGAGGCGCGTGAGGCGGGCGTGGTGGTCGGGGCGGACACGATCTGCGTGTTCGAGGGCTCGATCGTGGGCCAGCCCGCCGACGAGGCCGAGGCCCGCGCGATGATCTCCGCGATGTCGGGCACGCGGCACGAGGTGCTCACGGGCGTGTCGATGGTCGAGCCAACGCGGGGGACGCGGAGCGTCTTCTTCGATCGCGCGGTGGTCGACGTCGGCGAGATCGGTGAGGCGGCGATCGAGGCGTACGTGGCGAGCGGCGAGTGGCGCGGCAAGGCGGGCGGGTACAACCTGCTCGACCGCGTCGACGCGGGCTGGCCGATCACGTGGGCCGGCGACGCGACGTCCATCATGGGCCTGCCCATGGAGCGGGTCCTGCCGATGCTGCCTCGTGATGGCGACGTGAGCAAACCCGTTGGAGACTCGGTGTGAGCGGCGGCACGTTGCTTCCGGCCTGGGGCGTGGTGCCGTTCGCGATCCTGATGCTGTTGCTGCTTGCGGGGCATATCCGCGCGGTCGCGACGGGCGATGGGCCGCCCAGCCGGGTGCGCATCCGCACCGCCAACGGGTACGTGATGATGCTCGTGACAACGCTTTTGGCGTGCGCGCTGTCGATCGTGCCGGTGCGCGACGCGCGGACGTTCGTGCTGGTGTGGATGGTCGTGATCGGGCTGGTCGCGATGATGATCGTCCTGGGCATGGCCGACGCGATGAACAACGTTCGGCTCGCCAAGCGGCTGCGGGGCGATGTCGATGCGCGCGTGGCCGAGGCAATCCGCGCGGCCCGCGAGGCCGAGCGTCGTGGCGAGCGCCCACAATGAGCACCCGCGATGGCCCGCTGCCCGCGCCGCTCGGCGCGACGATCGGGCGTCTGCTCGCGCCGGTCTATGGCGCGGTCGTCGCGCGGCGCAATCGGCGGTTCGACGCGGGCGTGGGCTCGGTCCGTCTGGATCGGCCTGTCGTTTCGGTGGGCAACCTCACGGTGGGCGGCACGGGCAAGACGCCGATGGTGCGCTGGGTGTGCGATCGGCTGATCGAGGCCGGGGCGACGCCGGCGATCGCGATGCGTGGGTACAAGTCAGTGGGCGGCATGTCGGACGAGGCGACGGAGTACGCCGAGTCGCTGCCCTCGGTGCCCGTGGTCGCCCAGCCGGATCGCACGGCGGGGCTGCGCAACCTTTTCGAGACTGACCGCGGCGACGGGATCGATGCGGTGGTGCTCGACGACGGGTTCCAGCACCGCCGCATCGCGCGAGATTTGGACGTCGTGCTGATCGACTGCTCGAGGCCGATCGCATCGGCACGGCTGTTGCCCGCGGGATGGCTGCGCGAGCCGATGGCCTCGCTCAGGCGCGCGGACGCCGTGGTGCTGACCCACGCGGAGCGCACGAGCGAGTCGGCGATCGACGAGGCGCGGCGGGTTGTCACGCGCCACGCGCCGGAGGTGCCCGTCGCGGTGTGCGAGCACGCATGGGTGTCGCTTCGTGTTGGGGATAGCGACGATCGCGGCGTGGATTGGCTCGATGGTCGGCGTGTCGCGGTGGCGTGCGCGATCGGGAATCCGCGGGCGTTTCTTGCGGGGGTCGCTTCCGCGGGGGCGGAGACTGTCGCGGAGGTCGTGCTGCGCGACCACGACCGCTTCGGGCCCCGCGCGGTTCGGCGGATCGAGGCGGCCATGGCGAACGCCGAAGCGCTGGTCGTGACGGAGAAGGACTGGGTGAAGCTGCGCGGCTCGGGGCTTGCGGCGGCGGACGTGCCGATCGTGCGGCCGAGGCTGGCGATTCGGTTTCGCGCCGGCGAGGATGTGCTGGTCGATCGCGTGCGTGCGTTGGTGTCGGGGGAGCCGCCCGCGTAGGCTTTGGGCATGGATCGCGTGCTCGAGCATCTTGCGCAGTGGAAGCCGTTCCGGGCGATGGTGATCGGCGACGCGATGCTTGACGAGCTCGTGTATGGGCACGCGGACCGGCTCAGCGCCGATGCGCCGGTGCCCGTGCTGCACGTGCAGCGGGCGGAGCGCTCGCCCGGCGGTGCGGCGAACGTGTGCCGGAACCTGCGGGCGCTGCGCGGCGAGGTGGTCATGGTCGGTCTGGTCGGTGACGACCCCGAGGGTGCGCATCTGCGGCGGGCGCTCGAGGAGGACGGCGTCGACGCGTCGGGCCTCGTGGTCGACGCGACGCGGCCGACCACGGTGAAGCGGAACCTCATCGGGCTCGCCCAGCAGCGGCACGCGCAGAAGATGTTCCGCGTCGACGTGGAGAGCCGAGAGCCCGTAGCGGGCGCGGCGCGTGATGGGCTGCTGGCGGCTGTTCGCGAGCGACTCGCCGACGTCGATGTCGTGTGCCTCGAGGACTATGCCAAGGGCGTGTGCACCGACGAGGTCTGCCGGGCGGTGATCGAGATGGCGCGGTCGGCTGGGAAGCCCGTTTTTGTCGATCCGCCCGCGTCGGGCGAGTGGTCCCGGTATGCGGGGGCGACTTCGATCACGCCCAACCGCAACGAGGCGGAGCGCGCCACGGGAATCTCGACGTCGGACCGCGGCGCGGCCGAGCACCACGCGGACCTTGCCGAGCGGCTGATGACGGCCCTCGGCGTCGAGGCGGTGGTGCTCACGCTCGATCGGCATGGCGCGCTGCTGCTGGAGCGCGCAAGCGGCGCGGCGGTGCCGGTGCCGACGGTGGCGCGGGATGTGTACGACGTCACCGGCGCGGGGGACATGATGCTGGCGGCACTGGCGGCGGCGCGCGCCAACGGCATGGACTGGGCCGACGCGGTGCGGCTTGCCAATGCTGCGGCGGGTCTGGAGGTCGAGGTCTTTGGTGTCAAGCCGATCCCGCTGGAGATGCTGCACCACCGCGTGCTGCTCGAGCGCAGCGGGCTGACGGGCAAGGTGCGGACGCTCGAGCACGTGCTCGTCGAAGTCGAGGCCCGGCGCAACGCGGGCGAGCGGATTGTCTTCACGAACGGCTGCTTCGATGTCCTCCATCCGGGCCACGTCATGCTGATGGACAAGTGCGCGGCGCTTGGCGACTTCCTCGTGGTCGGGCTCAACAGCGATGCGTCGGTGCGCCGATTGAAGGGCGACAGCCGGCCGATCAACAGCGAGCACGACCGCGCCGCGGTCCTCGCGGGTTTGGGCTCGGTCGGCGCGGTGGTCGTGTTCGGTGAGGACACGCCGATGCGGCTGATCGAGGCGATCAAGCCCGACGTGCTGGTCAAGGGCGGGGACTACACGCCCGACACGGTGGTCGGCGGTGCGGAGGTTGAGGCATGGGGCGGACGGGTCGAGATCGTGCCGTTGATGGAGGGCAAGAGCTCGACGGCCACGATTGCGCGCATGCGCTGACGCCCCGCCCGCGCTGCACGCGCACCGGCGAGCCCCGCCGGCACGTCGCGATCGTGCACCGCCAGTACTTGGATCTGATGCTCCTGGGCATGAAACGCTGTGAGGCGAGGCTTTCGCAGCAGCGATCGATGCCGTTTGGTGTGGTGGCGCCCGGTGACGTGGTGCATCTCAAGCAGGCGTCGGGGCCTTTCCGCGCCGTCGCGGTGGTGGGGGAGGTGCTGACGTTCGCGGGGCTCGATGCCGAGGGCGTCGAGCGGCTGCGGGCGGCGCACGGCGAGGAGCTCTGCGCGGACGACGACTTCTGGGCGAGCAAGCGATCGGCGCAGTACGCGACGCTGATCCGGTTCGCGTCGATCGAGATGGACGACCGCGTGCCCGAGGGCTTCGAGCGCAAGCCCGGCAGCCGGGCGGCGTGGTATGTGCTGCCGGGCGATATCGAACGCGTCGCGGGATGACAGCGCGCTAGTCGCTCCAGCGGAGGACGAGCTTGCCGAACTGCTCGCCGGCCTCGAGGGTTTCGTAGGCCTCGGTGGCGCGGTCGGCGGGGATCACCCGGTCGACTACGGGGCGGACGAGGCCCGTGCGAAAGAGCGCGACGGCCTCGCGGAACTCGTCGTCGGTGCCCATCGTCGAGCCGAGGATCCGAAGCTGGTTCCAGAAGATGCGGGCCAGGTCGGTCGTGGCGTTGGGGCCTGTGGTGCAGCCGGGCGTGACATACGCGCCGCCCCGGGCGAGGGACTTGATGCACTGGAGGTGCGTCGCCTTGCCGACCGAGTCGAGGGCGAGATCGACGCCGCGCTTGTTCGTGAACTTGCGGACCTCGCGGGAGAAGTCGTTGTCGCCGCCGGTGTCGAGGATGCCGTGGTCGGCGCCGAGCTGCTTGGCGCGGTCGAGCTTCCACTGGTGGCGGCTGGTCACGATGGTGGGGCAGCCGATGTGCTTGGCGAGGGCGAGGGCGATGGTCGCGACGCCGCCGCCGATGCCCGTGATGAGCACGGTCTGGCCCGGGCGGAGGTCGGCCTTGGTCTTGAGCATCGAGTAGGCGGTGAGGGCGGTGAGCCCGAAGGCGGCTGCTTCGGCGGGGTCGGCGTCGCCCACGGCCGCGAGCGAGTGCGCGGGCACGTTGAACCGCTCACAGTGCGCGCCCGGCGATCGGTGCTCGCCGATGAGCTCGTACTCGGGGGCGAGCGTTGCGGCTGTGGGCTCGGCGGGCGCGAGCGGGCGGTGGACGAGCTGGGCGGCGTTGAAGATCACACGCTGGTTGAGCCAGGCGGGGTCGACACCGTCGCCGACGGCCTCGACGACGCCGCAGCCGTCGCAGCCGGAGATGCGCGGGTACGCGAGGTCGAGCCCGGGCACGCCCCGGCCGACCCAGAGGTCCATGTGGTTAAAGGCCGAGCAGAGTGTGCGGAGCTGGACCTCGCCCGGCGCGGGCGGCTCGGGGTCGGGCCAGTCGGTGTGGAACGCGATGTTTGGTGTGACGGGGTTGCCCTGCTTGGTGACGACGGCTGCTCTCATGGGGGCAGGATATTGCGCCGGCCGTTCGGTGGCTCGACGTTCCCTTGTCAGCTGTACTTCGACGGGATGCCGCGCGCAGCATCCCTCAGCCGCACGCGGCGGCACGGGGATGTCTGCATGTTGTCGGGCTTATCGCCGGCGTCGAACACTCGCGATCGTTGCGATCAGGAGGAGTGTGGCGGGGGCGGGGATCGGCCGGCCGTCGAAGACGGGCATCACGCGCGGGCTGAATTGGGTGGAGTCCTTGAGGTTGCGGTAGGTGCCGATGAAGCCCGGATCGAACGTGAAGTTGAGCCCCTGTGTCGCGTCGAACTCGGGGCCGTACCAGTAGTCCTCGGGTTCGAGGTTGATGAAGGGGCCTGGTGCGACGACGGTGATGCCGTAGAGGGCGTGGAGCTGGCCTAACTCGCCGCTCACCACGCCTGGTGCGTTGTCGAGCGAGTCGGTGAACGGCAGGCGCCAGTTGTCGTAGGTGATGCCGCCGGACTCAAAGGCGAGGGTGTCGGCGAAGGTGTGTGCGTCGAACCAGTTCATAACGCCGTCGGGCGTGACGCCGGTCGTGCCGGCGTAGTTCGCGTCGACGAGCCAGGTGATGTCCTGTACATCGTCGTACACCAGCCCGGGCGCGAATGGGAACGTGATGAGCGCGGCGGATGTCGATCCGACGAGTCCGCAAAGGGTGACGGTCAGCAGTGTGCGCTGCATGCAGCACCTCCTATCTCTGGATTGGCCAATGCTGACTTGGCCATTGCGCATTGTGGTGATCCGTCATTGTTCGTTCGAGTGTTGTGCTCCGGATTGTGACAGTTCGCCATGAGAAAAGGCCCACGCTTTGGAGCGTGGGCCTTGGCATTCGCAATGTGTTCGTACGTGCGGGTGAAAGCTACTGGAGGGTCTTCATACCCTCGACGTGCTTCAGGCCGCGGCGGCGGTCGCGGAGGCGACGCTTCTTGCCGACGCGGTCGCGGAGGTAGTAGAGCTTCGCCCGGCGGGCGTCGGCGCGACGCACGACCTCGAACTTCGAGATCAGCGGCGAGTTGATCGGCCAGGTGCGCTCGACGCCGATGTCGTCGACGACGCGGCGGACGATGATCTGCTCGTTGATGCCCCGGCCCTTGCGGCTGATGAGCACGCCCTGGAAGACCTGGACGCGCTCCTTGTCGCCCTCGACGATGCGCACGTGGACGTTGATCGTGTCGCCGATGTCCATGTGCGGGATGTCGGTCTTGATGAACTCTTGCGAGATCGACTCGAGAAGTTGCTGGGTGGACATGGCGTCCGCTCCGTCTGACTGCGAGGTCGCTGAATGTGCTGGTCGTGTCGCGGCTTTCCGCGGCAGGGACGATAGGCGGGGCAGCCGAGGGCTTCCAGATGCGCCCGCTCAAAGCCCCCGCGGCCCGCCCCCGTCGGAGGCGGGCGGCAGCAGGTCGGGCCGGCGGGCCCGTGTGCGGGCCAGGGCCTGCTCCAGCCGCCAGCGGGCGACGGCCGTGTGGTCGCCCGACAGCAGGACCTCGGGCACCTCGCGGCCCTCCCAGACCCGCGGGCGGGTGTAGTGGGGGCAGTCCAGCAGGCGGTGCTCGGGTGTGAGCCCCAGCTCGCGGAGGAGCTTCGTGGGCAGCGGCCGGCCGATCGGGTCCTCGGTCGTGACGGGCGAAAAGGAATCCTGCACCGCCGAATCGCTGTCGCCGAGTGCCCCGGGCAGCAGGCGGACGATCGCGTCGATCAGGACGATCGCGGCCAGCTCGCCGCCGGAGAGCACGTAGTCGCCGATGGAGATCTCGATGGGCGCGAGCCGTTCGATCACACGCTCGTCGATACCCTCGTAGTGCCCCGCGATCATGAGCAGCCGGCCGGTTGTGGCGGGGGTCGGGCGAAGGCCGTCGACGAGCTGCTCGACAAGCGGCTGGGTCAACGGCGTGCCCTGGGGGGTGAGCAGGATGCGCGTGGGCGTCCGGTCGTCGAGGGCTTCGACGGCCTGCACCGCGTCCCAGACGGGCTGGGCGGACATGACCATGCCCGGCCCGCCGCCGAAGGGGCGGGCGTCGGTCTTGTCGTGCTTGTTTGTCGTCCACGCGCGGATGTCGTGGGCGTGCCACTCGATGAGGCCCGCGGTCCGGGCGCGGGCGGGAATAGAAACGCCCAGCGCGGCGGGCGGCTGGGCGTCGAACATTTCTGGGAATGTCGTGAGGATGTCGATCCGGGGCGGACGCGTGCTGCCCGTGCTGTTGCCAGCGGTGGTGGCGGATGCGTCGTGTGCCATCTGGGCTCGATTGGGCTGCAGGCGGGCTCAGCCCTCGGCGGGCGCCTCTTCGGTCGCGGCCTCGTCGGACGACTCGGCAGCGGCGGCCTCGGCCTTGGCGGCCTCCTCGGCGGCGGCGGCTTCGGCGGCGGCGGCCTTGGCCTTGTGCTCCTCGTCGGCCTTCTTGGCGCCGGCGAGCGCAGCCTCGGCCTTGTCGGCCGCAGCCACAGCCTCGGCGACCTTGCCGGTCGACACCGCAGCCGTCGCGGCCTTGCTCGCCTCGGCCGCCTCGGACTGGAACTTCGAGATGTCCGCGTCGGCCTCGCCGGCGAACTCAGAGAGCGCCGCGACCGCGGCCTGTGCACGCGTCAGCGACGTCTTCGCCTCGACGCGGTTGCGAGCGGTCGTGCGGTCGGCCTCCCACTTGGCCATTTCCTTCTCGTTGAGCACGTCGCCCTTGGCGAGCAGGTCGCGGACGGTGTCCGACGGCTGGGCACCGACGCTCAGCCAGTGGCGGATGCGGTCGGCCTTCAGCGAGACCTGCTTGTCGGCGTCCTTCTCCATCGGGTTGTACCAGCCGAGGTTCTCGAGCACCTTTCCGTTGAGGCGCTCGCGCTTATCGACAGCCGCGAGGCGGTAGAAGGGACGGTGGGTGCGGCCGAGGCGCTGGAGACGGAGACGGACCATGGACTGCTCGCTTCATGATTCGGTCGGAGCGGAGGTTCTCAGCCGGGTGGGCTCACGTCGACGACGTGGCGTGGGCTGCACCGCTCGGACGGGTGGCTTGGTCGCACCCACTCGGCGCACGGCACACACGGCCGGCCCGGTTGGGATGCGGGTTGAGATAGTAGGCCCGGCAGAGGCCGATTCGGCGGGAGCCGATCGCTGGGGCCCGACTCGGAACCATAACTGGGCCATCTTTGGACCGAGTTTGGGCCGAATCCGGGCGGGACTCGGGCGGCCCGCTAGGCCGAGTCGTCCCCGCTGGACTTGCGGAGATCGCGTTTGAGCCATTCGCGGGCGTAGGCCCAGTCGCGCTCGATCGTGGCTTTGGACATGCCGGTGCAGGCGGCGATCTGGTCGACGGTGAGGCCCGCGAAGAACCGCAGGTTCACGACCTCGGCCTTGCGTGGGTCCTCGGCCTCGAGGCGGCGGAGGGCGTCGTCGAGATCGGGCAGCGGCGCGTCTTTGGACGCCGCGGCAATCATCTGCTCGTTGAAGGTGGTGCGGTGCCGATCCCCGCCGTGCTTGACGGCGCCCTTTCGGCGGGCCTGATCGACCATGATGTTGCGCATGGCCCGTGCGGCGGCCCCGAAGAAGTGGGCCTCGTTCTCCCACTTCTGGTCCGAGCCGCCGAGCTTGATGAACGCCTCGTGCAGCAGCGCGGTGGGCTGGAGCGTCTGGTTGGGCGGCAGGCGGCGCATGCGGGCGTGGGCCAGCGCGTGCAGCTCGGTGTAGAGCGTCTCGAGGAGGCGATCGCCGGGGATGCCCTTCTGGCGGATGATGCTCTGGCTGATCGCGTCGGCGGCGACCGTCGCGGGGTCGTCGCGAGGCGTGTTCGAGTTGGTCAGCGAGGGGCTGTGCTGTGGTCCGGTCTCGGTCATGGCCCGGCCATGCTACCGGACGCGCCGGCTCGCCATGTTGCAAGTGTTTGCATTGGTGCATCGGCCTCGGGTTCGGACCTGCGGGTCGGCACCGGGCTGATATGTGGGGATTGCACGTCCCGAGGCGTTGTGAGGCGTCCTTCGTCTCTATTAGACTCCCCACCGGAGGGTGGTGTCGGGCAGCCGGGCGGCGTGTCTCCGGTCCGGATGGGTCGTTTTCCCCGATGGCTTTCCCGAGCCCTGCTGAGGGTGTCATTCGACATACTTCGGATGGCGTACGTGGTATGTTCGTGAAGGGGTCGTATGCGGCGTGGTCGCGCGTTCACACTGATCGAGTTGCTCGTGGTCATCGCGATCATCGCGCTGCTCATCGGCATCCTGCTGCCCGCGCTCGGCTCGGCCCGCGAGTCGGCCCGGACGATGGTGTGCCAGTCGAACCTCGCGTCGCGCCGGATCGCGACGATGGCCTACGCGACCGACTTCGACGGGGCGATCGCGACGTTCTCCTGGAAGCCCGGCACGGCGTACAACCCGCGGTACGGACCGGCGGCGACGCGACAGGCGGCGGCGGCGGATCAGGCGATGACGCTCGTCGGCGATCTGCTCGGCCGGGACCTCGACCGCGCACCGCCGGGGGTCTTCCCGTTCCCCGCCGGCTACTACGCGATCATCCGCCCCTACGAGGACGCGCCGGTCTTCTCGGAGAGCAACGCGTGTCCGTCGAGCCGCGCGATGCAGCTCTGGCTGGAGTCGTTCCGCGCCGATCCATCCGGCGAGGCGTTCCTCGACCTGACGGCTCGGCCTTTCTCTCCTCTGCGGCTCGACGTGGTGCTCGCGTCGGGCCTGAACACCTCGTACTTCATGGTTGAGTCGGCGTATAGCCCGGATCGCGGCGAGATGGTCGCCAACGGCCCGGCGCACCTCTCGTGGGACGTGCCGTCGGACCGCGCGCTGGCGAATCGGCGTGTGTCGGACGTCGCGTTCCCGGGGTCGAAGGTGTGGTTGTACGAGTTTGAGGATCAGCACCACGCGTCGGAGGCGCAGTACTTCGCGTACGAGGACTCGCGCGTGAACGTGATGATGTTCGACGGCTCGGTCGCAGCGCGCACCACCGGCGACGCGAACCACTGCTGGGACCCGCGCTCGCCGAACACGCAGGCGCGAACGACGTACACCTACACGCCCGACCCAGGCTGGGAGACGCCCTCGCGTGACCCGGCGGGCGACCAGCTCTTCGGCTGGTACCGGTACACACGGGGTGGTCTGGGCGGCACGGACTACTAACTAAGACGCAGGCAGATGTCACGGCAGGGCGGCGCGCCCGAGGAGGCAGGGGATGGCACGTTCAGAGCGCTCGGTCGAGATCAAGCCGCCCGAGACCGGGTCGCCGATTGATGTGTCGCCGCTCGACGAGGGGCCGGTGTCGGAGGCGGACGTGCGCGCGATGGTCGGGCTGCTTGGGCGCATCGCGGGGATGACCGAGCCGCTGATCGACCGTCGGCGTGCGCTGATGGACGAGCTCGCGTTGATGGTCAACGCGAAGTCGTGGATCTGGACGACCTCGACGGGCTTCGGGCCGGGCGAGGTGCCGATGACGGTCGGCTTTCAGTACGGCGGCCTCGACGAGCGGCAGATGGGCCTCATCATCGAGCACAGCCAGGACCCCGACCACGAACCGCTCGAGAACGCCGGCATGAGCACATCGCTCGCTGCCGGGCGCCACGTGACGCGCTCGCGGAGCGATCTGGTCAGCGACGAGGTGCTATACGCGAGCCCGCAGTGGGAGATGTACCGCAAGCCGATCGGCATGGACCACATGCTCTTCAGCCTGTACCCGATCGGCAAGTACATCAGCGGCATCGGGCTGCACCGCCCGATCGGCGAGCCCGATTTCACGCCGCGCGAGCGCCGCATGGTGCATGTCATCGTGTCCGAGATCGACTGGCTGCACAGCGTGGACCTGCCGGAAGATGCGGGCGACCGCACCGTGGCGCTGTCGCCTCGATTGCGGGTGGTGTTCGCGCTGCTGCTGCAGGGATGGAACCGCAAGCGCGTGGCCGACCACCTCGGGCTCACCGCCAACACCGTCGCGGGCTACCAGAAGCAGATCTATCGGCACTTCGACGTGACGTCGCACCCCGAGCTGCTGGCCCGGTTCATCCGCGGCGACGGCGGCGACGTCGTGGAGTAGCGCCCGAGGCCGACCGCGTCTGGCCGTGTGTTTCGCGCTGGCATCAGTGGGCCCGGAGGGACTTGAACCCTCACTCCCGTTCCCGGGAAGCGGATTTTAAGTCCGCCGCGTCTGCCGATTTCGCCACGGGCCCGTGGGGTGTAGAGGGTATCAGCGCGAGTTTGAGTCGCACCGTCGCGCATGGGTTCGTCCATCTTTGCCCTGCCCTTGGGGGTCTGCTGCGTGGGCCGGTCCAAGCTGTGTTGTCCGTGCACGCGAAGCAGGACACTTGGGATTGGGCGAAGCGGATATGGCGTGCGACTGGTTGTCTTAGCTCAGGAGCAAAGGCGCAACGCTCGCACGCGCTCTGCGCTGCATGGCGACGGTTCTCCGGCCTGGCCGAGCCGCCCTTGGCTGCGCACGAACAACAGCCCGGCAACAGGCATCGGGGCTGGTGCGGGGATGTTGCTGCGGGGTTGCCTCAGACTGCGCTGCACGCATCCGTCGAGTCGGAGACATGGGGTTGGGCGGGCGGAGGCACGGATTGAATGCCCGAAACGCCTGGTCGTGGCATGAGAAAGATCGCGACGGCGCTCTCGCGCCGCGCGATCACTCCTCCTCGGCACGCTGTGGCAGACACACACGGCGCGACTTGCCTCGCTCTATCGCTCTTTTCTGGCTCTTCTCTGGATCTCGTGCGCATCGAGCCGCTACGTCGACTTGCCGATCACGAAGTAGAGGATCATCCCAATGAGTGGCAGCAAGAGCACCACCAGCGTCCAGACGACCTTCCAACCCACCGACTTCGCCGCGCCGAGAATGCTCACGATCGCGATGATGTCGAGCACAAGAATCAGAAGCCCAATCAGGCCATACTCCATCACGCACGCTCCTTCGAATGGTGCGCGCCGGCAGCGGCCGGCGACTTGGTTGAACCGTCTTGCGAGCCGCGCGGCTGGCGACCCGCCTCGGTCGCTTCTTTGATCGCCGAAGAGGCGAGTCCTGCGATCATCGCGCCGCGGCCGAGCAGTTTGAGCGTCCGCCAAGGGCCGACAAGCGCCACCACCGCGACGGCACCCCCGAGCGCCACGCCCGGGTTCTCGACCGCGAAGCCGGCGACCTTGTCCTGCCACGTCGCGGATGGTTGCTCGGACGGGCGCGGCGTTGGCTGCGACATCGCGGCTCTCTCTCTACCCCCCGCGGGTTGCTCGCCGGCGAGCAGACGCTTCGATTCTTCTTCTTGCAGCCGGAGCTCTGTCGGCACGGACGACGGCCTCGTCGCCTCGGCAAGCCGGCGATTCGCGAATGCGGCGACCGCGAGCCCGAAGGCGAGCACGACGAGGCTCACGCCCGCGATGCCCCACACGATGCCGAAGGACTGGGCCAATGCAATGCCCGCCGCGACGACGAGCCCGGCGAGTGCCGCGACCACGGCGAGGCCGCCCAGGATGGCGACCCCGCCAAAGATAAGGCCCTTGCGAGCTTGGCTCAGCAACATCTGCCCCTCCACCCGGAGGAGCTGGCCGCTGCCAGCCGCGAGCGATGCGATGCGGTCAAACATCGGGATCACCGGCCCGACGCGATCCGGCCGAGCACGACGCCAGCGCCGAGTGCGAGCAGGACGGCGGCCGTCGGACGCTTGCGGACCTGCTCGCAGAGCGAGTCGTGCGTGTCCTGGAGTCGCTCGCCGCCCTGGCGCGCCAGGTCGGCGACGTCCTTGGCCTTGTCCGCGACAGTGTCGCTCACCGCGGAGGCCGCCGCGGCCGTGTCCTGCTTCAGTGCCTCGACGTCCGACTTGATCGCGTCGGTGTGTTCGCGGATGCCGCTCTTGCTCTCGAGGCCCGAGCCGCGGGTGTTGGTGTGGGTCATCGTCGACATGGTGGTCTCCTTGTGTGAGTTGCTGCTTGGGCGTGCTCGCCCGACGCCGGGCCCACCCCGGCGATGTCTAAAGTGTGCACGCCGACAACCCGGCTCCGATGAACACCTCCTGAAATCGGCTTCATCTTGCGAATGCCCGCTGTCCTGCCAGAACGCTGCTCGCGGGACGAGTGCGTGCGCAGAGGCATGCGAGCGGCCGTGCGCCCGGCGGGGGTGGCCCGATGCTGCGAGGGGGCGGGGTGTCAGGACGCGTCTTCTGCCCGGCTACATTCGCGACCCACCGAGGCGTCAAGCGCCTTGAGAGCCGAAGTGACCTCGGACGCCGCGAGTTCGAGTGCGGTGAGCTCCGTGCCGCCCCGCCGCTCGCC
>CAYQAD010000012.1:17377-24009 GCA_964415125.1 uncultured Phycisphaeraceae bacterium
AGATATCGCGTGCGGCATCGCGTATTGCGTCGTCGGTGCCGCTCATGGATTGGATGCTGTCTTCGAGTTTTGCGCCCGATTCGTCCGCGGCGCTCCGCATTGCATCCAGCGAGATTCGACCATCGGTCGGCTCACTGCGGCTCCGCGACTCGGCGCTGGCCGCGTGTGCCAACAGCGTGACCGCGATGGCGAGCTGCTCCATGGCGTCTCGCTGCTCGGCAAGGTCGTTGTCCTCCGCGATGCGGATGTTGGCGATGAGCGTGTTCACATCGGAGATCGCTGCCCGGTAGTCGGCAACCCAGCCATGATCGGTGTCGTCTTTGCCGGTCTGCTGGAGGGCGCGCGTGAGCACGAGCATTGCCTCGGCCAGCTTTCGGCAGGCTCGCGAGGTCGCGTGATCCGGCCAGACAACGAGGGACGTGAGGATGCCCACCGCTGCGCCGATACCGATCGAGAGGGCTCGATCCGTGGCGGCCTGCACGAGATCGGCTTCGGCACCAAGCGAGAGGGCAATGGCGGCCACGACGCCGTATCGCCACTCCTGCTTGAAGCCCGCGATCGCGTTCATCGCAAGCATCGAGATGGCAAGCGCGATCGCGGTGCTGTAGCCGTGCGGGATGGCCCACATCGTCGCCACGCCGATGATGCATCCGATGATGGTGCCGACGACGCGCTGGACGCCGCTTCCCAGCGTGCTGCCGAGCGAGGGCTGAACGATCAGCACCGCCGAGATGATGCCAACGAAGGTTTCTGGCAAGCCCAAGGCCCGCATGAGCAGATACATGGCGGCGGCTGCGGTCGCGGATTGCAGCGCGAGGCGGGCCACATCGCGCAGCTCGGATTTGGGTGGCAGTGTCATGATGAATGAGATACGTGCTCGGGCGTTGCTACTTCACACGATCGGTGGCCGCGGCGTCTTCGAGGCCCTCCTCGACGATCTCGTGTGCCGCGGCATTGGGAGCCGCGTCGTCCCTTAGCGCGAGCCCGGCGGGGGCCTCGGGTACCGAGAGCTCGACGCGCACCGCGAAGTGGTCGGACCCCTCCACGCGGAAGCGGTCGAACGTGCCGACACGGAAGCCGGCGGAAACGAAGACGTGGTCGAGCGGGTATCGCAGTGGGGGGTAACGCGTGTGGTACGTGTTGATGAGCCCTCGGCCGATGCGTGGGTCGAGCAGGCCGCTCCGGCGTTGGAAGAGGCGAGTGGTGCGTGACCACGCGACGTCGTTGAAGTCGCCGGCGACGATCCATCGAGTGTGACGGTGTTGGGCGACACGGTCGGCAACGAGCAGCAGCTCGGCGTCCCGTATGCGGCTGTCGTGCCGGCCTGGCGTGCCTTCGATCGGAAGGCCCGGCGGGGTCGGATGCAGCGCGACAAGCTGCAGTGGGCGGCCGCCCACGGTCAGCGTGGTGTGGATGGAGGGTCGGTGCTCCGAGACGAGAAACTCGATCTGGGTGTCGGTGAGCGGAAATCTTGACCACACGACCAGGCCAAGCCCGTCGCCGGCAATGTACTCGGCGCGGTGCGGCCGTGCGTCGCGCAGCGGTGCGAGGGCGGCCTTCCACGCCTCGTCGATCTCGATGAGCAAGTAGACGTCGGCGTCGATGTCCTCAAGCGAGCGAAGCGCCGCGGCACGGTTGTCGTTGCGGAAGTCAACGTTTGCAACGACCATCGAGAGGTTTGGCGACACGGCGTGGGCGACGGGTCGCGGCCACGCGGGCGTGAATGGCAGGATGTGCGACACCTGCCACGCGGCAATCGAGGCCGCGATCGCAGCCCAGAACCAAGGCTCCCTGCCCCACAACCCTGCGATCGCGGCGACGACGGCCGCCACGATCAGGAGCACCGCCACCGCCGCGAGCTGCAGCCGGGGGAAGTCGCAGATGCGAGCAACCCACCACCCGGTGTGGAAGAACGGGGCAGCGCTCATCGTGAACAGCGCGAGCGTTGTGAGGCGCAGCGCCCAGACGGGCAGCTGTGTTGCGAGGTCCATATGGGCGTCCCTTTGATACGCAGCATCTGGAAGGTGCCTTGGGTGCCGCGTCGCCGCATGTGGTCGGTGCGGGTGGGGCTGGTGGCGTGAAGGCGTTGTGATGAACAGAAAGCCCCCCGCAACGACTCTCGTCGCGCGGGGGGAAGTGGGGTGGCCTGCGCGGTGCGTGTCTGCGACGGCGTCGCTTACTTGCGGGCGTCGCGGAGTTCGGCGAGCGTGTCGCGCCCGGCCTTGATGGTCGTGTACTGGCGATGCAGCACGGCGTTCAGCGGGCTGCCGACAATCTTGGGCAAGACGTCTTGGTATCGCGACACGATCTCATCCTCGCCGCGGACCGCTTCATCGAGAATCGCCTTCTCGTCGCCATCCTGGATAGTGCCGCGAAGCGAGAGCCACCAGCGGTGCAAGGTGCCCTTGATGCTGCCGGAGTCCTTGGGCTCGTCGCCGCTACGGGCGACCGCGCCCTGCAGCTCGGTGGCGAAGTCGGCGCGGTCGCGGCCGATGTCGCGGAACGCGCTGGCGACGCCGGCGTTCTCGATCTTCTCGGCGGCTTCATTGAAGCCTTTGACGCTGTCGATGTTGATCGCGATCAGGTCCTGGAGGCCGTCGATGGTGCTCTGGTCAAGGTCGTGGAGGGTTTCCATGATTCATGCTCCTTCTTTGAGGTGCTGTGGTTGGGGTGGGGTGATGGAGAAAATGGTGGGGGGGGCGTGGGGGTATGCAAGTCTGTGGGCGACTGGTGGGGTGCGGCGGTGCTGCTGCCTTGGGGGGACAGTCACCACTAGTTTCCTGTGCGATCGAGCGAGAGTGCCCAGACGGGCGATCAATCGTCGTCCGTTGCGTCGTCGATCGCGTCGCCGGTGTCGTCGACGGCATCATCGACGGCGTCACCGAGGTCGTCGGCCGCGTCGTCAACCGAGTCGGCGGCGTTGTCGGCGGCGTCGCCGATCCGGTCCGCGACGTCGTCGGCGTCGTCCACACCGTCGTCGCAGCCGGAGAGTCCTGCGGTGGCGAGGAGGGCAGCAGCGGCGATCGCCGCGGGGGTTGCGATGTGCGGAAGAAGCGTGCGGGAGCGGGGCATCGGGAGTCCTTTCGTTGGAGAATCTGTCGTGTGTGCGATGGGCGGAGGCGTTGGCGGTCGGCCGGTTGCTGTTACGCCGCGACCTTGCCCCGCTTCATCGCGCCCATGATGAGCGAGACGAGGAAGAGGATGATGAAGAGTCCGAAGAGGATCTGGGCGATCGAGGCGGCGCCGCCCGCGATGCCGCCGAAGCCGAACACTGCGGCGATGATGGCGATGATGAAAAACGTCACGGCCCAACCAAGCATGTCTTTTCCTTTCGATACCCCGAGGGGGCGGGGCGTGTGGTGTGCGGCACTTGCGTGCCTGTTGCTCTGAAAGATTCGTGTGCCGCGGTGATTCCGAGTGTGTCGCTCGAATGAAATGGTCTTCATTCTGCGGCACGGTGGTCGCGGCAAGACCGGCGCATGTCGGATCAGTCCTCGATCTCTTGCTTAACGTTCTGGCTTGCTTCCTGGAGGTCCTCGCCGGCGCCGTCGACCGCGTTGCAGCCCACAAGGCCGCCGGACATGGCAAGGGCGGCGGCGATACCGACGATTGCCGCGGGCCACGCCTGCGAGGTTCTGGAGTGGGCGTCGCGTGTGTCGGCAGGGGTCGTGTGGTCGGTGTTCATAGTGGCGTCCTTTCGTTGGTGTGCCTTGCGGCGTGGCCGGCACGGAGCCGTCCACGAGTAAGAGAATCGCCGGCGGCCCTGAAGGCGCGGCAATCTGTTCGTGAAAAGCAGCTCATGTTGATCGGGTAGATTTGGTGCGACGCGCCGCCGCGTCGCCATCGGAGGACGCCATGCGTGTGATCGATCTGTGGTTGGGTGGTGAGCACGCCGAGCGCGTGTCCGAGGACGCCGCCGAGTGTGGCCATCACGTTGTCGCGCTGACCGATGGCGATCCGCGCCTGATCCGCGTGGTGTGTGCCGTGGGTGATCCGGACGAGTTCATCGAGTCGGTCCGGGATCGGCTGCGCAGCGAGTCGTGTGGCGACGAGCACTACATCGTGTATGAGCCCGCCGCTTTCGAGCCCAAGCCGGAAGAGCATGAGGAGGACGAGGGCGACGAGCCCGTCGCCGGTCGCGACGAGATCGAGCGCTTTGTTGCCGAGGGTGCGCAGCTCACGCGGACGTACATCGCGCTGTCTGTGCTGTCGGGCGTGATCGCCGCGGCCGGCCTATTGCGCGAGAGCGTCGCGGTGGTCGTGGGCGCGATGGTGCTTGCGCCGCTCTTCAAGCCCATCGCCCTGGCCGGCGTGTCGGTGGTGCTGGGCAATCCGCGCCGGGCGCTACGGGCGGTGCTCTGGCTCGTGGTGTCGCTCGCGTTGAGCGCGGCATCGGCCATGCTCACGGCGCTGCTCACGCCCGACTCGACGGTCACGACGCTCGTCGAGCTCCGGACCGGCACCACGCCCTTCGATCTCGTGGTCGCTTTCGCGGCGGGTATCGCGATGGCGTTTGTTGTCGTGAAGCGAGACTCGCTCGCGATGGTGGGTATTGTGGTGGCCGCGTCGCTCATGCCCGTGGCGGCCGCGATGGGCGTGGTCGCGGCCGTGGGAGCCTGGGACCTGATGGTCGGCGCGGCGTTCACACTCTCGAGCAACGTCTGTGGGATTTTGCTCGGGCTCATCCTCGGCTTGCGGGTGGCCGACCTGCGGGCCACGGGCGGCGGGGAGAAATCGATCGCGCAGACGCTGACGCGACGCTCGATCATCGCGGGGGGCCTGGTTGCGGCGGGCCTCATCGGGTTCGGGGTCTACAGCTACGTCGGCGCGGACAAGCGCACCATCGAGGGCCCCGGCACGCCGCCCCCCGGCAGCCGATGGGTCACGCCCGAGGAGGCCGAGCGGCTCGGCGTTGGTAATGATGTTGTGGAGTTGCGGCTCGTTGCCCCAGCGGCGAAGGTAGACGGCGACTCGCATCGGGCGGCACCGCCGCGGAAAGACTGACCATGCGTGTGCTTGTGATCGAGGACAACCCGAAGATGGCCGCGGGCATCCAGCGCGGCCTGCGCGAGCACGGCTACGCGGCCGACGCGTGCCACACCGGGTTCGATGGCGAAGAGCTCGCCGCGGGCGGCGACTACGACCTGGTCGTGCTCGACCTGATGCTGCCCGATCGCGATGGCGTCGAAGTCTGCCGCAACCTGCGGCGGCGCGAGATCGCCACGCCCGTGCTCATGCTGACGGCGCTCTCGTCGACCGATGACAAGGTCGCCGGGCTGGACGCCGGCGCGGATGATTACCTCACGAAGCCTTTCGAGTTCGACGAGCTGCTTGCACGCGTCCGAGCGCTGCTGCGCCGCGGTGATGCGTCCGAAGGGCGCATGCTGCGATGCGACGATCTTGAGCTCGACCTGTACACCCGGCGCATCACGCGTGGCGAGACGGAGCACGATCTCTCCAATAAAGAGTACGCGCTGCTGGAGTACTTCATGCGAAACCAGGACCGCGTGCTCAGCCGGGCGCAGATCGGCGAGAAGGTCTGGGACATGAACTTCGATCCCGGGAGCAACGTGATCGACGTGTACGTATCGAGCCTGCGGAAGAAGGTCGATCGGTTCCATGAGCGCCAGCTGATCCACACCGTGAAGGGTGCCGGGTACCGCTTCGGCATCATCGACTGATGGCGGCGGCACGCGTCGTGCGCGCGGTCGGGCGAGTGCCGATGCGCGTCCGGCTGACGCTCTGGGTCGTGGCGATGTTCACGCTCGTGCAGTTAGTCATGGGCATCGCGTTCTGGGTGCAGGCGCAGGACAGGGCTCGGGCAGAGCTCAACGAGCGATTGACCGTGATCGCGCGTGGGCTTGCTCGAGAGCTCGAGATGCTCGGCCGTGACGACCGACAGCAATTCCTGCGCGTGAGCACGCGTTCGCACGCGCTGCTCGAGGGTGCGGTGTGGTTTGCGGCCGAGTACGAGGCCGCGGGAGAGGTTTATCGGATCCACGGAGGGCGGGATGCGGGGGTGGTTGTTGCGCCGCTGCGGGCGGACGGCACCCTCGGGGCGTTGGCTGGCGAGCGTGTTGGAGCGGGCGGGGACACGCCGGCGCCGGGACGAGTGGTTGAGGTGGCCGCGGCGTCCGGCGCCACGACCGTGCGCCTCGCGGCGACGGAGGAGCTCGTGCGGGAGCGGCTCGCAACGGTCACCGGCATCTTGGTGACCGCGGGCATCCTCGGCGCGATCGCGAGCGCGATCAGCGGGTGGTTCATCGCGGGGCTCGCGACCCGCCCGCTCAAGCAGCTGGCGTCGGCGGCGACGCGGGCGACGATCGAGGGGGCGGAGTCGGCCAGCTTGGAGCGTCCGGTGGAAACGTCTACGGCGACGGCCGGCGATGTGTCCGAGATCGCAGAGCGGCTCGAGGCGTCGGTCGAGCAGACGCGACGGACGCTCGAAGCACAGGAGCGGTTTCTCTCGAACGTATCGCACGAGCTCAAGACACCCATCGCGACGCTGATGCTGGAGGCACAGACGCTCGATCGATCGGCACTCCCCGCCGAGGGGGTCGAGTTCGTTCGCGATGTCGAGGAGGAGATGCGAAAGCTCGGCAACCTGATCGAGAGCTTCCTCATGCTCACGC
>CAYQAD010000013.1:0-21172 GCA_964415125.1 uncultured Phycisphaeraceae bacterium
TTGTTCCCCGCGTTCGCCGGGAACCGGTGGTAGTCCGTCTGGATCCCCCAAAGCCCCGGATACTCACTCAGCTCCGCGCACAGATCAAACAGCTTCCCCTGCACAAACGGGTGCCCGAGGTTCACGAACACCTGCCCGCTGATGTCGCCCGTCTTCGTCGAGTCCTGGTTGTTCACCACCGCGATCGTCGGGTCCTGCGCAAACAGGTAGTTCCCCGTCCCCGAGAACGACCAGTACCCCGCCTCGAGCCACGCGTGCACGCGAACGCCGTGCTTCGCCGCCGAGAGAATCGCCGCCTCCAGATAGTCATACGAAAACCGGTCGTTGAAGACGTCCGAGTCGTGCGTCGCCAGCCCCCAATAGAACGTCTCCAAGAACACATCCGTGATCCCAAAGCCCGCGAGCACCTCGCAGTACGCCTCGAACTGCGACGCGCTCGAGCTCGGCGGCCGAAGCCACACGCCCCGGATCGGCCGACGAGCGCCCGCCGGCACCGCAGACCCCGCCTGCCCAACCTTCACCCCGATGTGGTTCGCAACCGACCGAAACCCGCCATCGCTCGGCCGATTCTGCACCACATCGCCCGTCGGCGACTCATACACAAAGCTGCTCGACCCCCCGCCATCCAGGTTCACCGCGTCGTGCGCACCCTCGCGGATCATCAGGTCCGCGAGCTCCGGCAGCGTCATCCCAACGCTCCACCCCGGCTGCCGACCATCCACCACCGCCAGAATCAGCGTGTTCCCATCCGCGCTCACGCCGATCGCCGTACGCGGATTCCGCGACCCCGGCTGCACACGCGCCGTCGCGCCAAGGTTCACCCCGTTATCAACCAGCAGCGTCCCCGGATCCGAGTCCGTCGTGCTCGGCCCCACGCCCGCCACCGCGTCCGCGATCTCGCCGACCCCAAGCCCGCCGATCCGCCCCACACGCGCCGGCCCATCCTCCGGGATCACCACCGCCGGGTCCGGCACCCCGTTGAACGTCCGCGCCGGCGACACCACCACGCCGTCCGTCGCCGACAGCCCCACGATGTCCGCTTGCCCGCCCCCGAGCGACGCATAGAAATTCGCATTGATCGCCAGCTGCGCCCCCACCTGCGTCCGCCACACGTCCGTCCGCGTCAGCGTCGCCTCGTTGCCGCCGCTGCCCGTCCGGTCGGTCACCACGATCTCGACGGTCGGGTCCGACAGGTCGACCGTCGCGACCCACCCGCGCACCACGCCGCCCGCCGTCCACTCCTGCACCTGCTTGACCTGCACGGGCGACGCCAGCGCAGCACCCGCACCCACCGCCAGCACGCACACCCCGACCAGACCAGCTCGCATCAATCCCAACATCCGCTCATCTCCTTGCCCGACCCATCGCCCGGCCCATCGCCCGACCAGTCAGACCATCATCGGTTCGCACACCCACCAACACCGGTTCAATCGCCCACCCCGATCACCCGCCTCAGTCGCCCCCGTACCGCCGGCTCCAAGAGGCCATCTCACCCCGCCGATCGACCAGCAACTCCACCCCGCTGATCTCCGACGCCTCCCAGCCTTCCAGGCGAATCTCCGTCTCGCCCTCCGCCTCGATCACATCCACCTCACGCCACCCCTCGGCCGTCAACGCGATCACCCGATACGTCCCCGCGGGCACGCCACGGGCCGACCAATCAAGCCCGCGCCCATCCGTCCGGATCGACCCCGGCCGCCACCCATGCCCACGCCGCGGATGCGCCGCGCGCCCCAGATTCTCAACGTCATACAACGCCCGAATCTCGTCGGGATACTCATCCAGCACGCCCC
Organism: uncultured Phycisphaeraceae bacterium; assembly: GCA_964415125.1. Lineage (GTDB taxonomy): Bacteria > Planctomycetota > Phycisphaerae > Phycisphaerales > UBA1924 > CAYQAD01. Next base: position 1,794 of record CAYQAD010000013.1, read on the forward strand.
GGCTGAACCACCACACGTGCCCGCCGCCACCCGTCGCACGCACGTGCGCAATCGCCTGCTCCAAGTCCACCCAGGGCACCGGGTCGGGCCTGCTCCCAGTCGTCAGCACGCCCGCGAGCAGGTCGCCCACGCGATCCCCCGCGCCCGCATCGACCAGGTTCTGCACCTGCTCGTCCCACGTGATCTTGAACGCCGGGAAGTCGTACCGGTAGCACTGCGGGATGAACTCGTCCCACCACTTCTGATCGCTATTCCCCGGCTCCCACGCCGCCCACTCGGGCCACTCAAGCAGGTAGTTCTCGTAGCACCACGGGTACGGCGCGGGGCTCAAACTCACGATCAAGCCCGGCCGCGCCGCACGCAGCTCCTTCACGAACTGCCGCGCGTACTCGTTGATCTTCTCGGCTCGCCACCGCATCCACTCCGGATCGCGCGCATCCGCCGGCGGCCCCTCACCCCCGTGCTCATTCCGATACCACGCCACCGTGAAATCGTCGTACCCCATCGTCACATAGGGCCACACGATCCGGTCATCCAGCTGCACGCCGTCCAGGTCGTACCGGTCCACCGCCTCAAGAATGATGTCGAGCAGAAACCGCCGCGCCTCCGGGTGCAGCGGGTTCATCCACACGAAGCCGTTCGGCGCGATCTCCCCACCATCGATGTCCCGGCTGAGCCACTCGGGCTTCATCTCGCGCAGGTGGTTCATCGTGTCCTGGTGCGCCGCCATGAACCCGTACTCCATCCACGCGATGTAGTTCAGCCCGTTGCGGTGCGCCTCGATCAGCGTCTCCTGCAACAAGTCCCTCGGCTCCACCACCCCTCCATCAACCGGGTCCGGGTCGCCCGGGTCCTGCTTCACAAGCGCAGGCCTGCGATCCACCCCGATGATCCGCTCCAGCGCCGCCGACGGATACTGCGTGTACCCGTTCTTCCAGGTCTCCACGTACACCGTGTTGAGCCCCATGTCCGCCAGCGTCCGCATCGTCTCGGCCGTCCGCCCCCAGTTCGCGATGTGGTCGTTGGCCGTGGTCGTGATCCACGTCCCCCGCACCTCGGGCGGCGCGTCACGCTCCCCCGCACCGCCCGCCGCCGAACAGGCCGCGACCACCAAGCTCCCCACCACAACCATCGCACGCAAGCGCTGCCGCATCGGTCTACCCTTTCAACACGCCCGTGAACCCGGGCCCAATCGCAAAGCCAAACGGCCCAGGCCGCAAAGCCAACAACGGACCATACCCATGACCGCCACCAAGACATTCTCGTTCGCAGTCGTCGGCGCCGGCGGCATCGCAGGCACCCACGCCTCGGCCGCACGCGATACCGAAGGCGAGGTCGCCATCTCCCACGCCGTCGACGCAAACCCCGACGCCGCACGCACCTTCGCAGACACACACGGCTCCACCGCGCTCGACTCCTTCGAGGACCTCCTCAAAGCAATCGACGCGGGCACCGGCCCCGACGCACTCCTCGTCTGCACGCCACCCTCCGCACGACTCGGCATCGTCACCGCCGCCGTCGAACGCAAACTCCCCGTATTGGTAGAAAAGCCCCTCGCCCAGGACGTCGAGACCGCCACCAAGCTCCAGCACCTCTACGCACGCAACCAAGACGTGCCCATGGCCATCGCCTACTGCCACCGCTTCGCGCCACCCATCGTCAAGCTCAAGGAGCTCGTCGCCGCCGATGCCATCGGCCGCATGACCCGCTTCGAGAACCACTTCGCCTTCCACCACCCGCCCATGGCCGAGAAGTGGATGTCCGACGCCTCCATCGCCGGCGGCGGCTCCTTCATCGACACCGGCTCCCACTCCCTCGACCTCTTCCGATTCCTCGTCGGCCCCGCGCAAGTCGCCGGCGCCGTCTACGACCACGAATGGCCCGACCGCGCCGAATCCGGCGCCACCGTCCTCCTCCGCTCCCAGGTCCCCGGCGTCGCGGGCGTCATCAACGCCGGCTGGATGGAGCCCGAGAAGTTCACCCTCACCCTCACCGGCACGGGCGGCACCCTCCACTACGACTACATGGACCCCGAAGTCATCCATCACACCACGTCCGCCGGCACCAGCGAATCCATCCACACCGATTCGCACGAGCACCGCTTCAAGAACCAACTCCTCGCGTTCGCCGAGCACGCCCGAGGCGGGCCCCTCGGACGCCTCGCCACCTTCGACGACGGCCTCGCCGCCAACACCGCGGTTGACGAGGCGACCCGTTTGAGCAAGATTATATAACTATCAGGCCCGCCCCCGGCCCGCAAGGGCTATCCGAGCCGGACCCACACGGGTCCCGGCAAGGCCACGTCAGGGGTCTGCGCCACCGTTCCGCCCCCGCCCAACCGGGCAGCAGCACGCCCGGAAAGGACCCGCCCGTGCAAGCCCTCCCCCAGATCACCACCCCCGCCGCCCGCGCCGCCGTCGCCTCCGTCGAGCGCGCCCCACTCGCCATCCACGCCTCCTCCGCCGCCGCAAGCCGGGCCGTCGCCCACCACATCGCCGAGCTCATCCGCGCCCGCGCTGCCGAGGGCAAGCACGCCGTGCTCGGCCTCGCCACCGGCTCAACACCACAAGGCGTCTACGAAGAGCTCGTCCGCCTCCACAAAGAAGACGGCCTCTCCTTCAAGAACGTCATCACCTTCAACCTCGACGAGTACTGGCCCATGAAGCCCGAGGACCTCCAGTCCTACCACCGCTTCATGCACGAGCACCTCTTCTCCGAGGTCGACATCCCCGCCAACCAAATCAACGTCCCCGACGGCACCATCCCCCGCGACCAAACCGCCGCCTACTGCGCCGACTACGAAAAGCAAATCGCCGACGCCGGAGGCCTCGACCTCCAGATCCTCGGCATCGGCCGCACGGGACACATCGGGTTCAACGAGCCCGGCTCCTCCCGCGAGTCCCAGACCCGACTCATCACCCTCGACCGCGTCACACGCATGGACGCCGCCAGCGACTTCTTCGGCGAGTGGAACGTCCCCAAGCAAGCCATCACCATGGGCGTCGGCACCATCCTCGCCGCACGCCAGATCGTCCTCCTCGCCTTCGGCGAGCACAAGGCGCCCGTCATCCGCCGCGCCGTCGAGGGCGATATCTCCATCGCCGTCGCCGCCTCCTTCCTCCAAGAGCACGACAACGCCAAGTTCGTCCTCGACGCCGCCGCAGCCGCAGAGCTCACACGCTGCAAAACCCCCTGGCTCCTCGGCCCACTCTCCCAGTTCGGCCTCGAGTGGGACGACGCCATGACCAAAAAGGCCTGCTGCTGGCTCGCCAAAACCACCGACAAGCCCATCCTCAAGCTCACCGACGAGGACTACAACGAGCACCACCTCCAGGAGCTCATCGCCGCACGCGGCGAGGCATACGACACAAACAAGTTCGTCTTCAAACAGCTCCAGCAAACCATCACCGGCTGGCCCGGCGGCAAGCAAGGCCGACCCAAGTTCGTCGCGGGCAAAGGCGTCACCAACGACAACCCCGCCGACCCTATCGAGTCAAAGCGCGTCGTCGTCTTCAGCCCACACCCCGACGACGACGTCATCTCCATGGGCGGCACCTTCATCCGCCTCTGCGACCAGGGCCACGACGTCCACGTCGCCTACCAGACCTCCGGCAACATCGCCGTCTTCGACGACGAAGCCATCCGCCACGCCGACTTCGTCGGCGAGGTCGCCCGCGCCTTCAAGCTCATGGGCGAGTCCGACCTCGACGACCTCGAGCGCCGCATCGAGCACTTCGCCAAAAGCAAAACCCCCGGCGAGCCCGACACCGAAGAGCTCCGCACAATCAAAACCCTCATCCGACGCACCGAGGCACGCGCCGGCGCACGCTACTCGGGCGTCAAGCCCGACCGCATCCACTTCCTCGACATGCCCTTCTACGAAACCGGCCTCATCAAAAAGTCACCCCTCACCGACGCCGACATCCAGATCATCATCGACCTCCTCGACGACGTGAAACCCCACCTCATCTACGCCGCCGGCGACCTCTCCGACCCCCACGGCACGCACCGCGTCTGCCTCTCCGCCATCACCACCGCGCTCCACCGCATGCAAGACCGCCCCGCAAGCAAAGACTGGATCAAGGACACCGAGCTCTGGCTCTACCGCGGCGCCTGGCAGGAGTGGGACGCCCACGAGATCGAGATGGCCGTCCCCCTCTCCCCAAGCGAGGTCGACCGCAAGCGCACCGCCATCTTCAAGCACCAGTCCCAGAAGGACAAAGCCCTCTTCCCCGGCCCCTGGGACACTCGCGAGTTCTGGCAGCGCGCCGAAGACCGCAACCGCGCCACGGCCGACGTCTACGACGCGCTCGGCCTCCCCGAGTACCAAGCCATCGAAGGCTTCGTCCTCTGGCGCCCAAGCGAGCAGGACAACACCCTCGCCGACAACGCCGCCGCCGCCAAAGCCGACGTCAAAGTCACCGCAACCGCGACGACCGGAGCCCACGCGTGAGCGATCCATCAACCGCCCGCGTCGGCGTCTGCTCCTGGTCCCTCCAGGCAACCCGCCCCGCCGACCTCATCGACCGCGTCCGCGCCACCGGCTGCGACGCCGTCCAGCTCCACCTCGATCCACTCCGCACCGGCCAGTGGTCCAAAGCCGACACCATCGCCGCCCTCCGCGACAACAACATCGCCATCCTCTCAGGCATGATGACCACCGAGGACGAGGACTACACCTCCCTCGAATCCATCGCCCGCACCGGCGGCGTCCGACCCGACAAAACCTGGACCGCAAACCTCGAGATCGCAAAGGCCGACGCCGAGCTCGCCCAATCACTCGGCATCAAGCTCGTCACCTTCCACGCGGGCTTCCTCCCACACGATCACGCCGACCCCGAGCGCACCAAGCTCCTCGAACGCCTCCGCACCGTCGCCGACATCTTCCACGCCGCAGGCGTCCGACTCGGCCTGGAGACGGGCCAGGAAACCGCCGCAACCCTCACCGCCGCCCTCGACGAGCTCGACCACCCCGCCGTCGGCGTCAACTTCGACCCCGCCAACATGATCCTCTACGCCATGGGCGACCCCACCCACGCCCTCAACACCCTCGCCCCCCGCGTCCTCCAGGTCCACATCAAGGACGCCACCCCCACCACCACGCCCGGCACCTGGGGCACCGAAGTCCCCGCCGGCCAGGGCGCCGTCGACTGGCAAGGCTTCTTCGCCGTCCTCGCCGAGCGGCTCCCCCGCGTCAACCTCCTCATCGAGCGCGAGGCCGGCGACAACCGCATCGAAGACATCCAAACCGCGCGGGCCCTCATCGAGCGATATCGTTCCGCCTGACCCCGCGGAGCCGAACGCATGCAAGAGCCCACGCCCGAAGACGCCCAACCACAACACTCGCCCGAACACCCCACCTCCCACGTCCGCGCAGGCGTCATCGGCATGGGCTTCATGGGCCGAACCCACGCCGCCGGCTACATCACCGCCGCCGACGCCGGCCACCCCTGCACACTCGCCGCCGTCGCCGACCGCAACCCCGACAACCTCACCGGCACCGCCCCCAGCACCGGCAATCTCGACAGCGCCCCCGAGCAGGTCTTCGACCCCAACCAAGTCAAGACCTACACCGACGCCGCCGACATGCTCGCCGCCGGCGTCGTCGACGCCGTCTCCATCTGCACCCACACCGACACGCACGTCCGCATGGGCACCATGGCCCTCGAAGCCGGCGCCCACGTCCTCATGGAAAAGCCCGTCGCCCTCGTGCCCGACCAGATCCGCACGCTCCGCGACGCCGCACTCGCAAACAAACGCCTCTGCATCCCCGCCATGTGCATGCGCCACTGGCCGGGCTGGACCTGGCTCAAGCAGCGCATCACCGACGGCTCGCTCGGCAGCGTCCTCTCCGCCAACTTCTACCGACTCGGCGGCACACCCACCTGGGGCGAGGGCTTCTACACCGACATCACCCGCTCCGGCGGCGCACTCTTCGACCTCCACGTCCACGACACCGACTTCATCTTCCACTGCTTCGGCACGCCCTCGGAGGTCGAGACCACCGGCAGCCTCGCGCACCCCACCACCATCTACCGCTACGAGGACGGCTTCGAAGCAACCGCCGAGGGATCCTGGGAACAAGGCCCCGACGACCCCTTCGTCATGCGCTTCGAGGTCCGCTTCGCCGACGCCACCGCCGACTTCGACCTCGCCCGCGAAGACGCCCCACTCCTCCTCCGCCGAGGCACCGACGCCGAGCCCATCGCACTCCCGCCAACCAACGGCTGGCAGGCCGAGATCGCCGCCTTCATCGACACGGTCGCACGCTTCGACCCCGAAACCGCCGACCTCTCCACACCACTCGACGAAGCCATCGCCGTCACCGAGCTCCTCCTCGCCGAACGCGCAAGCCTCGACGCCGGCCAGCCCATCCAGCCCTAGGGCAACGCCCAACTCCAGCTTCCCTCACCGTGCCTTCCTCCCCGTGCCACGGGTTGTCCCGAAGGGCAACCCGTGTCTTCCCAACTCCCCGTGCCACTGACCTGCAAGGCAGGTCAGTGCTCGCCACGCAATCAAACGTGCGTACAGTCGCGACGGCCCACTCCACTCACACCCCCACTCCACGGAACCACACCATGAACCTCGGCGCCATCGGCATCGACTCCTCCCACCTGCCCGAGTTCACCCGCCGCATCAAGGAGATGCACGACGCGGGCAACACCAAGTGCCGCGTCACACACTTCTGGACCGACGGCAACCACGACTGGCCGAACGCCGACGACGTCGCCAACTGGAAGTCCACCACCGAAGACCTCGGCGCCACCCAAGCCGACTCCCTCGACTCGATGCTCGACGCCGTCGACGGCGTCCTCGTCCTCGCCGTCAACGGCAACAAGCACCTCCACCTCGCCACCCCCTCCCTCCAGCGTGGCATGCCCACCTACGTCGACAAGCCCATGACCTGCTCCGGCGACGAAGCCAAACAGCTCCTCAAGATCGCCAACGAAGGCAACGCCCGCTGCTACTCCGCGTCCAGCCTCCGCTTCGCCACCGAGCTCGAAGCCCTCCCCCGCAACGAGCTCGGCGACATCGTCGCCATCGACGCCGTCGGCCCCGGCGAGCTCAACCCCTCCATGCCCGGCCTCTACCACTACGGCGTCCACACCATCGAAATGGTCGACGCCATCTGGGGACCCGGCGTCAAGCGCGTCTCCGCCGTCGAGTTCGAGGACCGCCACCTCGTCGACCTCGACTACCACGACGGCCGATACGCCCGCCTCCGCCTCGAGCGCAAGGGCGCCTACGACTTCGCCGCAACCGTCCAGGGCACCAAGCTCACCCACCAGTTCAAGGTCGACTTCGGCCCCGTCTACACCCGACTCGTCGCCGGCATGGTCCGCTTCTTCGAGGGCGGCCCCGCACCCGTCGAACTCCGCGACATCGTCGAGAACGTCCTCACCATGGAAGCCGGCAACGCCTCCATCGCAAAGGACGGCGCCTGGGTCGACGTCCCGACGATCGACTAGCCCGCCGCGCCCCGACATTCGCACAATGTTCGGTTCCCAAGGCCGGGAATCCCCCCTCACGCCCCCGCAATCGCCTTGACCAGCCCGCCCCGGCGCGGGATGCTGCCACAGGCGAGAAGATTCTATAACCTTCACGCCGCACGCCCCGTTGTCCGCGGGCGTGCCCATCTGAGGGACCCCCGCGGCTGGGCTTGCTTATCCCTGGCCCAACCAACCGCGGTTCGCAACACGTGTTCAAGGGATAGGAGAGAAAGACCATGTCCAAGATCGCAACCATCGTCGCCCTCGCCGGCCTCACCGCCGCCGCAAGCGCCCAGAGCATCACCCTCGAGCGCATCGCCACCGTCGATGCCTCGCCCTTCATGAGCGCCAACTCCCAGGCCGCCTCCGTCGCCTGGAACGGCACCGACCTCTTCGTCGGCGAGTACGCCAACGCCAACGGCATCTACGGCGTCACCCGCATCGGCGACGCACTCACCGCCCCCACCGGCTCGCGCATCGGTGATCAGGCCACCGCCGCCTTCCGCGGACACTTCGGCCTCGACATCCGCGGCAACGAGCTCGCCGTCCTCCACCAGCCCACCGGCGGCGGCGCCGCCACCAACGCCGTCGTCTACGACGCCACCACCGGCGCCGCCCAGTACAACGCCGGCGCGGCGCTCAACCCCACCGGCATCGGCGGCATCGCCTTTGACGAGGTCAACGGCGGCGTCGCCTTCGCACAGTTCGGCGCAGGCCGCTTCCGCCAGTTCGACGCCGCCGGCGTCATCTGGGACACCGCCTCCGGCCCCTTCAACTTCGACGGTATGTGGGGCACCGCATACCGCGGCATGGACATGGGCGATGACGGCAGCATCTACGCCCGCGAAGGCGACCAGCTCGTCAAGTTCACCCGCACCGGCGCCGACACCTTCATGACCCCCTTCACCTCCTCCATGATCCTCAACGGCCAGATGAGCGCCAGCACCGGCGACAACACCAACGGCCAGGGTGTCGAAGTCGCAGACGACTTCGGCGTCGTCTTCTACAACGACCGCACCAACACCGCCGGCGGCCAGACCGTCGAGGACGTCCTCAAGGTCGTCGGCACCGACGGCACCGCCTACACCCTCAACTTCGCCAACTCCGCCGCCGACTTCCTCACCAACGCCTGGCTCGACTTCTCCTACGACCCCGCCACCCAGACCCTCGCCGTCTCCAACTTCTCCTCCAACCGCGTCAACATCTACCGCGTCACCCCGACCCCCGGCGCACTCGGCGTCCTCGGCTTCGCCGGCCTCGCCGCCGCCCGTCGCCGTCGCGCCTAATCACCCCCCAGGCCCAAACGGGCCGAAACACGCCCCTTCACGGGTGGACGCCGAAAGGCGTCCACCCGACTTACCCATGCCGGGATTCACGGAAATGAAACCCGTTCAGGCCATCGCGGGCCGACCCCTCTACGCGACCGTCAAGGACGCCGTGCGCGATGCCATCGACCGAGGCGAGTTCGCCCCCGGCGACCAGCTCCCCTCCACCAAGGCCCTCGCCGACCAGCTCTCGGTCTCCCTCGTCACCGTCCACCGCGCACTCCAGGAGCTCGTCACCTCGGGAGTCCTCCGCCGCGGGCAGGGCAAGGGCACCTTCGTCCACGAGCACTACTCCGCGCTCACCTCCAAAGCCACCGGCCTCCGCTTCGGGCTCGTCTTCCACGTCGAGTCATCACTCGCCGACTCATACCACGGCCAGATTTTTGAGGGCGTCCGACAACGCTCCACCGAGCTCGGCATCGACCTCGTCCTCCTCCGCTTCGGCGAAGACTGGCGCAACGAGTGCCAGGGCTACCTCTACGTCAACCCCTTCGAACAGCAGCTCGCCAAGCCCCCACGCTTCAACGCCAAGAAGAACGACGCCCAGCACCTCATGGTCGTCGGCGCCTCCTTCGACCGCGACAGCGTCTCCTGCGTCGATACCGACAACGCCGACATGGCACGCCAGGCGCTCCGCCGATTCCGCGCCGCCGGGCACACTCGCATCGGCTTCCTCGGCGGCGACGACTCCATCGCAAACAACACCGACCGCTGGCTCGGCTTCCTCGACGCCGCCCGCCTCGCAGGTCTCTCCCAGCCCGACGCCCTCTCCATCCGCTCGCCCGGCTGGCGCCTCGACGACGAGGGCCGCCACGCCCTCCGCGCCATGCTCACACGCAAAGACCGACCCACCGCCATCTTCGCCGCCGGCTACTACTACGCCCTCGATATCTACGCCATCGCCGCCGAGCTCGGCCTCTCAATCCCGGGCGACATCTCACTCATCGGCATCGACGACCCACCCTCCGCGGCGCACCTCTCCCCAGCACTCACCACCTTCCGCCAGCCGCTCGTCCAGCTCGGACGCCTCGCGGTCAACGGCCTCTACGAGGTCGCCACCGACGACGACCTCCCACCACAGCGAACAACACTCAAAGCCCAGCTCATCGAACGCGATTCGGTCGCACCACCGGCCTAACCCATACGTACACACTCAGGGGCACGCATCTCTCGCCGGCCCAATCACGCCGGCAAGAAACGCAGGGAAGCACCAATGACCACCCACCACAGCACGCGTCACACCGCCCGTCCATGCCCGACCAAGTCGCGAAGCGCCTTCACGCTCATCGAGCTGCTGGTCGTCATCGCCATCATCGCCCTCCTCATCGGCATCCTCCTGCCAGCACTCGGCAAGGCACGCGACGCCGCAAGGAGCGTCATCTGCTCCACCAACCTGCGGCAGTCCGTCACCGCGATGATGCTCTACGCCCAAGACTTCAACGAGTACTTCCCACCCAACGCCAACGGTGGCATCGGCAACGCGAGCTACGGCCAGAACGATCGAAACCAGCAGATCCAGAAAGTCTACTGGTACGACGTCAGCCGTATCGGTCAGTACATCCAAACCGAGACGTACTACGACGCGCCCGCCAACGCAGACACCACGGTCGGAGGCACCGTCCTGCTCTGCCCCAACCATCCACTCGGCGGCCGGTCGTACTCGATGAACAACTTCGCGTCCGCCCACGTCGACAACCTCGCACGCCCGAACAGCAGCTTTGGAAGACAAGTACGACTCTTCTCCGACGAGATTTTCAAGACCCTCATCGTGGGCGAATCTTGGGCCAACAACCAGATCGTCGACGACCGCACCGGGGAAGTCTCGTACTTCACGAACTCCTCGATCGGGCAGAAGCACACTCCCAGCGAGAACTTCGGCGGCGGGCCGGGCTACGCCGGCGCGTCGGATCAGGCACTCCGCCCCAAGGGCATCAGCGCCGGGCCGCCCGAGTGGGCTGGCGCACGCACCGCAAAGAGCTGGCTCCCCTACTACCGCCACCCCAAGCGCACCGAGAACACCGTCGACACCGAAGGCGGCACCAATATCGCCTACGGCGACGGCCACGTCGCCGTGAAACGCTTCAACGACCTCATCAAAGACGATGGCTCCGGCAACGGCATCACAACCTTCGACACGCTCTGGTCCCCCGACGACTACCGCGTCACCAACCGCTAACCACACACCGGCGTGATCCCGCACCACACACGCCACACCCGTCCACTGATCGCCGCCGCCGCGCTATGCGTTGCGGCGGCGATCGTCGCATGCCTCCCCGCCTGCAATCGCCCCGCACCATCAGGCACAACCACCCTCGACTTCTGGACCCTCGACCTTACCCCCTTCTCCCCCTATCTCACCGCACTCATCGAAGACTTCGAAGCCCAGAACCCGAACGTCAAAGTCGTCTGGACCGACGTCCCCTTCTCCACCCTCGACCGCAAGCTCATCGCCGCCGCCGCCGCCGGCCGAGCACCCGACGTGGTCAACTTCTCCGACATGACCTTCGCCCGCTTCGCCGCGCTCGGCGCCACCGAAGACCTCACCCCCCACCTCGCCCAGACCACCACCGACGCCTACCTCCCAGACATCCTCTCCACCCTCCGCATCAACAACCAGCTGCTCGGCCTCCCCTGGTACCTCTCCACCCAAACCCTCATCGCAAACGAAGCCCTCCTCGCAAAGTCGGGCCTCACCGCCCAAGCCCTCCCCACCGACTGGGCCGCCCTCCGCGCCCTCGCCGCCGAGCACCGCGCACGCACCGGCACCTTCCTCTTCTCCCTCCCCCTGGGCGAAGAGTCCGTCCTCCCCTGGATGCTCCTCGCCGACGGCATCAACCCCTTCACCCAAGCCGACCCAAACGACCCCACCAGCCGACTCACCGCCAACATCGACACGCCCGAGGCCCGCGCCTTCCTCGCCGCCTGGGTTGATATGTACCGCGAGGGCCTCCTCCCCCGCGAAGCCGCCACCACCGGCCACGCCCACCTCATCGACCTCTACAAGTCGGGCCGCCTCGCCCTCATGAACCTCTCCCCAAACTTCCTCCGCCGCATCCGCGACGAATCGCCAAGCGTCTTCGCCACCACCACCGTCCGCCCCGCTATCACCGGCCGTCTGGGTCGCACACACGTCCCTGTCATGCTCCTCTCGGTCACCACCCAGTCCGACACGCCCGACCTCGCCGCCAAGCTCGCCGCCCACATCACAAGCCCGGCCGCCCAACTCGACTTCTGCCGCCTCGTCAACATCCTCCCATCCACCGCCGCCTCCCTCGACGACCCACACTTCGACCCGCCGACCGCCACCAACACGAGCGCAACCGAAACCGCCGACCACCTCATCAACACCGCCCGCGCCCTCTCCGCCGACGCCCTCCGCACCGCCGTCGCCTTCACCCCCGCCCTCGAGACCTGGCCCGACCTCCGCCGCGCCTTCGAAGACCGCTTCAAGCGCGTCCTCCTCGACGACGCACCCCTCGACGAGGCCCTCGCCGCGATCAACCGCGACTGGAACGCCATACTCGCAGCCGCACCGCCCGCAACGATGTCCGCCGTGCCAACACCCGCCCCCATCGCCCCAGCACCACCCACCACCGCGCACGAGCCACCCGCCCCATGAGCGTCGTCAAGCAGCACAACGCCGCCAGCCCCTTCCTCTTCCTTATCCCCGCACTCGCGGTGCTCGGCGTCTTCTGGGTGCTCTCACTCGGACAGGTCGTCTACTTCTCCCTCACCCGCTACTCACCCTTCCGCGAGCCCGAGTTCGTCGGCCTCGAGAACTACACCCGACTCCTCTCCTCCGAACGCTTCTGGTTCTGCCTCCTCAACACCGGCCTCTATCTCCTCGTCACCCCCGCCATCATCCTCATCTCCCTCACCGCCGCCTCCATAGTCCACGCCTCCCTCCGCTACGCCAAAGGCCTCCGCGTCTTGCTCTTCCTCCCCGTCGTCACCCCCACCATCGTCGCCGCCATCGCATGGCGCGTCCTCTACAACGAAGACGCAGGCCTCCTCAACGCCGCCATCACAGCCCTCGGCCTCGAGCCCATCGGCTGGCTCAGCACCAAGCCCTGGACACTCATCTCCGCCATGCTCGTCACCCTCTGGAAGGGCGTCGGCTTCTACATGATGATCTTCCTCGCAGGGCTCATGTCCGTCCCACGCGAGCTCAAGGAAGCCGCCTTCCTCGACGGCGCCTCACGCCTCGACGTCCTCCGCGTCGTCACGCTCCCCGCCATCTGGCCCATCGTCTCCCTCGTCTTCGTCATCTCGTCCATCTCCGCCCTCAAAGTCTTCGACGAGCTCTACGTCACCATCCGCGGCGCACCCATCGAGCACCAGACCATCGTCCCGCTCGTCTTCGACACCGCCTTCGTCCGAGGCGACTACGGCCTCGCCTGCGCCATCGGCATCACGCTCTTCGCCATCATCCTCGTCTTCAGCATCATCAACCTCAAACTCTCCGCCAAAGGAGAGCAGGCATGATGGAACACGCATGATCGACAAACGAGGCCCAACACTCACCGCATCGCTCTACCTCGGCGCGATCCTTCTCGCCCTGCTCAGCATCGGCCCCGCCATCTACCTCGCCCTCGTCGCCTTCCAGCCCCCCACCGCCGACCTCACCGACCTCACCTCGGGCTTCACCACCGACAACTTCCGCGAAGCCTGGGCCCCCGGCAGCACCCTCGAAAACGCCGACAACGCCGACCAACCCGCAGGCCCCGGCCTCGCCCGCCCCTTGCTCAACTCCGTCATCATCACCGTCGTCCGCACGATCACCAACGTCCTCCTCGCCGCGCTCGCCGCCTACCCCCTCGCCCGCATGCGATTCCGAGGCCGGGGCATCCTCTTCGTCGCCATCCTCGCCACCATGATGATCCCCGAGCAGGTCATCGTCGTCCCCATGTTCCGCATCGTCGTCTCCATGGGCCTCTACGACACCCTCATCGCCGCCATCCTCCCCTTCTCCGTCAGCGCCTTCGGCATCTACCTCTGCCGACAAGCCTTCATGTCCATCCCCTTCGACCTCGAAGAAGCCGCACGAATCGACGGCGCCAACAGCATGCAAATCTGGTGGCACGTCATGCTCCCACTCGCGGGCCCAACACTCGCCACACTCGCCGTCTTCAGTGTCATCGCCGCGTGGAGCGACCTCCTCTGGCCCCTCGTCGTCCTACAGAGCGAGCACAACCACACCCTCCCCGTCGCCATCAACCGCCTCCTTGGCGTCTTCGCCACCAACATCCGCATCGCCTACGCCGCAAGCGTCCTCGCCCTCGTCCCCATCATCGTCTTCTTCCTCATCGCCCAGCGCTTCCTCAAAGCGGGCATCTTCGCCGGCGCGGTCAAGGGCTAACCCAATGCCCCGCGAGCTCTCCGCCGACGTCCTCATCTGCGGCGCCACCACCGGCGGCGTCCCCGCCGCGCTCGTCCTCGCCGAAGCAGGACACAACGTCATCCTCACCGACCACACCGACTGGGTCGGCGGCCAACTCACCGCGCAAGCAGTCCCCCCCGACGAGCACCGCTGGATCGAAACCACCGGCCGAACCCAGCGCTACGCCACCTTCCGAAACGCAGTCCGCCACTGGTACCGCACCAACCGCCCACTCACCCCCGAAGCCCGCGCCGCCGAACACCTCAACCCCGGCAACGGCTGGGTCAGCCGCCTCTGCTTCGAACCCAAGATCGGCCACGACATCCTCATGTCCTGGCTCGCGCCCCACATCGACTCGGGCCGACTCACCCTCCTGCTCAACCACGAACCCATCGGCGCCGACCGCAACGCCGACCGCATCGACGCCGTCACCCTCCGCTCCACCCACACCGCCGACACCACCACCGTCCACGCCAAGCTCGTCCTCGACGCCACCGACACCGGCGACATCCTCGAGCTGGGCCAGGTCGGCCACCGCATCGGCGCCGAACACCAGTCCGAGTTCGACGAGCTCCACGCCCGCGAAGACCGCGAAGACCGCCTCGATCAGCAAGCGTGCAGTTGGTGCTTCGCACTCACCCACGACCCCCAGAACGACCACACCATCTCCAAGCCCGACCTCTACGACACCTGGCGCACCTACCAGCCCATGATGGTCGGTCGACCCGAGGAAAACTGGTCCACCCCGCTCTTCTCCTGGACCGTCCCGAGCCACAGCCCCGCAGGCCGCGTCACCTTCCCCTTCATCCCCTACCCCGACCAGTGCCCGCCCGACGTCTGGGACATGTGGCGCTACCGCCGCGTCCGCGACGCCGCCCAATACACCAAGCCCGCCGACCACCCCGACGCCACCATCATCAACATGGTCCAGATGGACTACTGGCTCAAGCCCATCCTCGGCGTCCCCATGACCGAGCGCGACGCCGCCCTCCGCGGCGCCCGCGACCTGTCCCTCTCACTGCTCTACTGGATGCAAACCGAAGCCCCGCGCCACGACAATCCCGACCGCCTCGGCTACCCCGGCCTCCGCCTCGCGCCAGAAATCACCGGCTCTCTCGACGGCCTCGCCAAATCCATCTACATCCGCGAGCCCCGCCGCCTCCGCGCACGCACCATGCTCACCGAATCACACCTCGGCTACGACCAACGCCTCGCCGCGCGTGCCCACAACAAGCCGCTCCCGAACATGGACGCCACCGAGTTCGGCTCGGGCCACCCCTTCAAAGACTCCATCGGCGTCGGCCACTACCACATCGACCTCCACCCGAGCACCGCACTCCGCAACAGCGTCTACGTCCCTTGCACCCCCTACCAGATCCCCATGGGCGCACTCATCCCCGAGGACACCACCAACCTCCTCGCCGCCGGCAAGTGCCTGGGCGTCACCCACGTCGCCAACGGCACAACCCGCGTCCACCCCTCCGAATGGAACATCGGCGAAAGCGCAGGCCACCTCGCCGCCGCCTGCCTCGCCGCCAACACAACCCCCGAAGACATCCACGCCTCCCAAGAGCGCACCGCCGACCTCCAAACCCAACTCACTTCGGCCGGCATCGAGATCGCCTGGCCCTGGGAATGACCGCGCGTCCGCCGCGCCATCCACCAAGCACGCGCCCGCAACTCACACCAGCCGCGTCACTGTCTCCACCACCACCTCATCCCGCTCAACATCATCCGGCAGCGCGATCTCGCCCCGGCTGTACGTCACCGCGTGCCCCGCGATCAGCACCCGCCCGGGCCTCGCCGAATCAACCGTCACCGCCACATCACCCCCACGCGCCGAGACCTGCCGCGCCCGCAGCTCTGCCTTGCCAAGCCGCTCCGCCCAGTACGGCCCGAGCATCGTGTACAGCGACCCGGTCACCGGATCCTCATCGATCCCAACGTTCGGCGCAAACAACCGCGCAACGAAATCCAATCCATCCCCACCCGGCGCCGTGCACCCCACCGACCGCGCATCAGGAATCCGCCCCAGCGCCGCAAAGTCCGGCTCAAGCCCGTCGACATCCGCCGCACGCTCGAACACGCACACGTAGTCGTACGACCGATACACCTCCATCGGTCGCGCACCAAGCGCATTCGAAATCCGATCGATCAGCACATCGCCCTCGGCCACACGCTCGATCTCGATCGCCGGAAAGTCCAGCACGATCCGCCCCGCCCCATCCCGCGTCACCGTCAGCGTGCCCTTCGCAGACTCAAACCGAAGCCGATCGCCCGCAAATCCAAGCTCGTCGAACAGCACGTGCGCCGCCGCCACCGTCGCGTGCCCGCACAAGCTCACCTCCGCTGTCGGCGTGAACCATCGCAGATGAAAATCGTGCCCGTCCCCACCGGCCACCGGCACAAAGAACGCCGTCTCCGAAAGGTTGTGCTCCGCCGCGATCCGCTGCAGCAGCCGATCATCAACCCACCGCTCCATCGGCACCACCGCCGCCGCATTCCCCGTGAAGGGCCGCGCCGCGAACGCATCCACCTGAAAATGCCGAAGCCTCACGCGCTCCTGTCCCCATCAACTTCATCCTCCACCACATCCCCGTGCGGCCGATCGTCCATCCACCCACGCTCCGCGATCAGCCGCGACGCCTCGTCCACGTCCTTGTCGCCACGCCCCGAGCAGTTCACCACGATCGTCGCATCCCTCGGCATCTTCCGGCTCAGCCGAATCGCCCGAGCGATCGCGTGCGCCGTCTCCAGCGCACACAAGATCCCCTCGGTCTCCCCCAGAATCAGGAACGCACGCAGCGCCGCGTCATCCGTCTCGCTCACGTACCGAACCCGCCCCGAGTCCTTCCAGTACGCGTGCTCCGGACCGACACCCGGATAATCAAGCCCCGCCGAGCACGAGTGCACCGGCTCGGTCTGCCCATCCGGGTTCTGCAGCACGTACGACAGGCTCCCGTGCAGAATCCCCGGCTCGCCATGGCTGAGCGGCGCCGCGTGATCGCCAGCGCCCGCGCCCCGCCCGCCAGCCTCAACGCCAACAAGCTGCACTCGCTCGTCGTCCACGAAGTCGTAGAAGATCCCCGCCGCGTTCGAGCCGCCGCCCACGCACGCCACCACCGCGTCCGGCAGCTTCTCCAGGTACCGAAGCGATTGCGCCTTCGTCTCACGCCCGATGATCGACTGGAAGTCCCGCACGATCATCGGAAACGGGTGCGGCCCAACAACCGACCCGATGATGTAGTGCGTCCCATCCACCGAGCCCATCCAGTCCCGCATCGCCTCGTTCGTCGCGTCCTTGAGCGTCCGCGTCCCACCATCAACCGGAATCACCCGCGCGCCCATCATCTTCATCCGCGTCACGTTCAGATGCTGACGCCGCACATCCTCCGCGCCCATGTACACATCGCACTCGAGCCCAAGATGCGCCGCCGCCGTCGCGCTCGCCACGCCGTGCTGCCCCGCGCCCGTCTCCGCGATGATCCGCTTCTTGCCCATCTTCTTGCACAAGAGCCCCTGCCCGAGCGTGTTGTTGATCTTGTGCGCCCCCGTGTGGCACAGGTCCTCACGCTTCAGCCAGATCGCCGCCCCCTTGTCCTTGGGCGCCTTCGACCGCGCGTACCGCGTCAGCCCCTCCGCGTTGTAAAACGCCGTCGGCCGACCAACAAACGTCGCCAGCATCCCACGCAGCCGATCCCAGAACGCCGGATCGTTCCGCGCCTCGTCATACACCGCCTCGAGCTGCTTCAGCGCCGCAACAAGCGTCTCCGGCACGTACACGCCGCCAAAGTCGCCAAACCGGCCACGCCCATCGGGCACCGCCGTCATCGGAAGATCACGGGCGTCGCCCTCGGGCCCGCCCGACGTGGAAGTCTGCATCGTCGTCATGCCCCAAGAATAGGTTCCCAGCCGCCCCGCCCCAATGGGGATCGCGAGCGGACTTCGCAGCCCTCGCGACCCATCACCCACGCATCAACACGAAAAGACGGGCTCTCCCGAGGGAGAGCCCGTCCGAAAATCACACAACCCCGCAGGGTCAACCCCCCGCGGCATCACACGCCAGCATCACCGCCGACGCCGGCCCGCAACCACGAGACCGCCCGCAAGCAGCGCCGCCGAAGCCGGCGCAGGCACGCGAACCACGATCTGGCTCAGCGCCACCGTGCCGCCCGCAGCATCGAGCACCTCGAGCTCCACCTCATACTCGCCCGGCAAGTTCGGATCAAAGGCCGGCGCACCGAGCAACGACCAGAACGAGAACAGCGGGTTCTGGCTATCGCCGAACACGCTCGTGTTGAGCGCCGCCGGCCCGCCCTGCGTGAACGCGACAAAGTTGTAATCAAGCGTCGTGAAGTTCGACGAGCCCGCCGCCGGATCAAAGTCCAGCCGCAGGTTCACCTGGTAGTCGTTCAGCGTGCCGCTGCCAAGGTCCACCACCGCCACGTAGTTCCACGTCGCGCCCATGGGTGGGCCCGCCGTCGTGCCCAGCGGCGCGTCGTACCGGTTGCCCACCGAAGGCAGGTTCGCCGTGAACCGAAGATCCGCCTTCAGCCCGATCTCAACATCGAGCCCGCTGTTGTTCGCAACGTTCAGGTTCGAGTTCGCGATGCCCGTGCCAACCGTGCCGTTGAAGTTCGAGCCGAAGCCCGACATCGCCGACTGCGGCGTCACCGTGAACGAGGCCGACGCCGCACCAGCGCACATCGCAACAACCGCGCCCGCAGCGCACACCTTCTTCGAATCGATCATGAGTCTTGTCTCCTCCGATGTCGCGCCCGCGTGGACACCGCACCGACCGCACGCGGGCACACCCACGGCCGGCAGTCTTCACGCCAGACCCACCGAAACTCGGCAGGGGGACACCCAGCGTGAGCCGCATCCTAACAACCCACCCACGCCACAACCCCAAGACGCCCAAGATCACGCGTAACGGCTACACAACCGCAAATCGCACCCATTCCTCCGCCATCCCGCTACCCTCCGCCCGTGCCCCAAACCGCCCAAACACCCACGCCCACGCCAAAATCCAAGGCCACCGGCCTCTTGAGAAACCCCCTCGCCGGCCTCGAACGCCCCCGCGAGGTCCTCGCCTGGGCCATGTACGACTTCGCCAACCAGTCCTTCACCCTCCTCATCATCACCCTCCTCTTCCCCATCTACTTCAAAGAGGTCGTCGTCGGC
>CAYQAD010000014.1:0-13004 GCA_964415125.1 uncultured Phycisphaeraceae bacterium
CCATTTCCTGGGCCAGGACGCGCAGTCGCCGCAGCAACCCTTCGACGATGTGTTCATCCACGCGATGATCCAGGACGGCGACGGGCGGAAGATGTCCAAGTCGCTGGGCAACGGCGTCGACCCGCTCGACATCATCCACTCGCACGGGGCCGACGCGATGCGGTACACGCTCGCGCACATGACCACGCAGACCCAGGACGTGCGCATGCCCGTCGAGCACGACCCCGCGACGGGCAAGAACACCTCGCCCAAGTTTGATCTGGGGCGGAACTTCTGCAACAAGCTCTGGAACGCGTCGCGGTTCACGCTCGCGATTCTGGATCGGGCCGAGGCGGGCGATGCGCACGCGAGTGAGCCGACGCTGATCGACCGGTGGATGCGGTCGCGGCTTGCGGCGGCGACGGCGGCGATCGACTCGGCGCTCGCGGAGTATCAGTTCAGCACATACGCGACGACGCTCTACGATCTGCTCTGGCGCGACTTCTGCGACTGGTACCTGGAGGGCATCAAGCCGACCGTCGCGACCGATGCGCACCAGCAGGCGACGCTCAGATCAACGCTCGATGCGATCCTTCGCCTGCTGCACCCGATCGCGCCGTTCATCACCGAGGCGATCTACGAGCCGCTCGGGGCACACGCGCTGCCCGAGACGCCCGGCCTGCGCCTCGCCCCCCCCACCGCCGACGGGCTGCTCTGCACCGCCGGTTGGCCGGCCGTCGACGCGTCGCTCCGCGATGCCGACGCCGAGCAGCGGTTCGATCGGGTGCGCGCGCTGGTGACGGCTGTGCGTGAGGTGCGTGCCCAGCACCAGGTGCCCCCGAAGCGCACGCCGACGCTGCACCTGCCCGCCGCGCTCCACGCCGAGCTGGGCGATGATGCCTCGCTCGTCGCGACACTCGCGGGTCTCGCAGCGGTCGTCGGCGACGCCCCGGCGGGATCGGCCGCCGCGTTCACGTTCGAGTCGGCCGAGTGCCAACTGTCGGACCTCGCCGACGCGGTGGACGCGGGCGCCGAGCGCGATCGCCTGACCAAGCAGATCGCCGACCTGGACAAGTCGATCAAGGCCTTGGAAGGCCGGCTCAACAACCCGGGCTACGTCAACAAGGCGCCCGCCCACCTCGTCGAGCAAACCAAGGGCGAGCTCCAGCGGGCGCAGGACGACCGGGCCTCGGCACAGGCCGCCCTGGATCGACTCGCATGATCCGACGCGCCCGTCGGCCGACACGACGCGAGCACGGTGCGTGGGCTGCGCGTGCTATGTCGGCGTGCGTGCTCAGCACGCTCGCGGGGTGCGCCGCGACGCCCTCGCCGGCGCCGCGTCCAGAGCCGGCGACCGCTTCGGCCACTGTTGACATGCCGCTGCGCCAGCCCTTCGCCCTCGGCTCGGCCTCGGGCTGGACGCTGCGCACACCGACGCACACGATCCACACAACCGTGCGAAGCAAGTCGCTCGAGGTCCAGCTCGCCCCCTTCGCCCTCGCGGCCCTCGACGAGCAGACCTCCGCCCTTGCGAGGCTGCCTCGGCCCACCTCGCCCATCGAGCTCTACGTCGTGGCCAACCGCCCGCAGTGGGCGACGCTCACGACGCGGATGATGCGTGATCGCGCGCCGGAGTTCCTCCGCATCGACCGGGGCGGCTTCACGACGCGCGGCACGGCCGTGCTCTTCGATATCGGAGGCCGAGACACCCTCGCCCTGCTCGCCCACGAGCACTGGCACGCGTACACCCAGACCACCTTCCGCCAGCCGTTGCCCACGTGGCTCGAGGAGGGGCTCGGCACGTACTTCGAGGGCTTCGTGACGGATCGCGCCGCGCCCGGCGGCGTGCGGTTTCTGCCATGGGCAAATGTCGAGCGATTTGACCAGCTCCGCGACGCCGAGGCCGCGGGCACACTGATGTGGCTGCCCGAGCTGCTCGTGAGCTCGCCGGGCAACATGCTCGCCGCGGGACAGGACAGCACGCTGGGCTACTACGCCCAGCTCTGGGCGCTCGTGCACTTCCTTATCGAGCACGAGGGCGGCAAGCACCGCCCAGCGCTCGAGCGCGTGCTGAAAGAGGCCGCGACCGGCTCGCCCCGGCGCGCCCGCGGCGCGGTGGAGCTCTTCACGCGCGAGTTCGACGGCGATCTGAACCGCGCGCAGGCCGAGTACCACGCCTTCGTCCGCGAGGTCGTGCGCGTGGGCGCAAAGGATCGCATCGTGCGCGGCGAGTCGCCGATTCGTTAGATGCGTCGTCATCCGTGCGCCGACGCGTACACATGAAATGCGGGCCTCCCCCTGAGGGAAGGCCCGCCGAATGAGGTCGTGTTGTCGGGTCGCTGGATTAGCGGCGACGACGGACGCCGGCGAGGGCGCCGAGGCCGAGCAGCGCCGCGGAGGCGGGCGTCGGGACGATGGTGACGAACTGGTCGCCGGCGATGCCGGAGAAGTCGGGCGAGCCGCCCGCGTTGCCGCCCGCGATGCCGCCGAGGACCTGGTTCGAGAAGAAGTCACCACCACCGTTGGTGATGAAGATCGAGGCCTTGACCTCGGAGACGGCCGAGCCGAAGAAGGTCGCCAGATCGATCTCGAACTCCCAGCCGCTGGTCGCGGTGAGGGCGTCGGCCGCGGAGACGTCATCGACGCCAGCGGTGTTGGAGTTGTCCCAGCCGACGGTGGTGCCGAAGCCGCCCACGCCGCCGACGATCGGGAGATCGCCAGCGCCGCCGTTGGTCCAGACATCACCAGCGGTGTTGTCGAGCAGGTCGAAGGCGCGGATGCCAGCGAAGCCGGCACCGATCTCGAGACGCATGCCGTGATCGGCCTCGAAGCCGGCGTCGAAGGTGACGCCGAGGTTGTTGATCTCGCCGAAGCCGCCGTCGGCGATGGTGCCGCCGGTGGGGATCGAGTTCAGGCCGCCGGCGACGCCGTCGAAGAAGATCCACATCTTGTTGAAGTTGCCCTCGAGGTTGCCCGTGATGGACATCTTGAGGACGCCGCTGTCGATGGTGCCCCAAACAGCGTTTAGCTCGGAGCCGCCGGCCGAGTCCTGGCCGCCGCCGGTGGCGTTGCCGAAGCCGGTCGCCGAGTCCTGGACCGCGAGGAGCGGCAGGCCGCCGGCCATGGCATCGGCGGGGATGTTCGAGCCGTCGACAGCCGCCGACGCGGTGCCAGCGAGGGCAGCAATCGCAAGGATGGAAATCGCAGTCTTCATATCTCAGTCTCCCTCGACCCAGCGCAGCCGCGCGGGTCTCCAAAAGTGGTGATCCTCCCTCGGTGCCGCGGACTGGCCCGAGTGGGTAGGTAGTGTCCCCCAGAAGGGTCGCCAATGCAAGTTTCCGCCGCGGCTTTTGCACACCGCCGATGAAGAACGCCCTCGCGAGCGCAATACCGGACGAACAAAGGGCTTAGCGTGAAGCGACCGCAGCCGAATCGCCCTCGCCCGGCCCCTCCAGATCGCCCGGAATGCCCAGATACCCCAGAGTCCGCTCGATCACCCGCCGGGCGACCGGGCCGGCCGTGTCCGACCCGTAGTGCTGCCTGGCGCGGATCCGGCCTGGGCCCGGGTCGTCGATGACCACCATCACGACGATCTGCGGCACGTCGACCGGGCCGGCCGCGACGAAGCTCGAGTTGTACTGATCCTCGAAGTACCCACGCACGCCGCGAGGCCTCCGCATGCCCTCGGGGGGTGCGCCGAGCGGGATCTCGGCCGTGCCGCTCTTCCCGAACATGCTGTAGCGCCAGCCCGACTCGCCCCCGCGACGCTCCATCTTCTCTTCCACACGCTTGGCGACCTGTCGAAGCACGCGACGCGTCTCGAGCACGACGCTCGGATCAAAGACGCGCTGCACCAGGCTCAGCCGAACATCGCCCACCTGGCGGAGCGTGAGCCTCGGCAGCGACCCGGCAAGGTCGCCGCCACGCGCGAACACGCTAAACGCCCGCGCCATCTGCAACGGCGTGACGGCGATCTCGTGCCCGAAACTCACCGACGTCTGCGTGTACTTGTCCCACCCCTTCTCCGAGCGCACCAGACCGGCCGCCTCGCCACCAAGCCCCACGCCCGTGCGCGACCCGAAGCCCAGGCTCACCACGACACCGCGCAGCCACTCGTGCGGCAGGTCCTGCGTTGCCTTCACCAGGCCGATGTTCGACGAGAACCGAAGCACCTCGCCCCAGGTCATCTCGTCGCGGCGTGTGACGTCTTCGACGCGCCGGCGGTAGGACGTGGCCCACACGCCGCCCTCGGTGTCGATCACATCTTCGACGCTGTGCCGACCACTCTGCGTGATCGCCGCCCAGACGAACGGCTTGAAAGTCGACCCGGGCTCGTAGACATCCTCGACGCAGCGGTTCCGCGCAAGCGAGGGCTCGATGGTGCGCCACGGATCGGGCTTGAGCGTGCGATACCTCGGCCGCTCGCCGACGCGCCCGTCGTACGGGTTGGGGCCGTTGCCCTCCTTGTCCGCCCACGGAAACTCGGCGAGATCGGCCACGTCGCCGAAGCGGTCGGCCATCGCGAGCACCTCGCCGGTGTGCGGATCGACCACGATGATCCGCCCGCCCGCCGCGTCGCACTCGGCGATGCCGCGTTCGAGCTCCTCGACCGCGATGCGCTGCATCTCCACGTCGATCGAGAGGCGCACGTCGCCCCCCGCCTCGGCCGGGCGCAGCGCACCGTCGCCCACCCAGAGCGGCCTGCCCCGGGCGTCGCGCACGAAACGCACCCGCCCGTCGGTGCCGCGCAGCTCCTGGTCGTGCGTGCGCTCCGCGCCGAGCGCCCCGGCCTGCTCCGCGTCGACCTTCCCCACCAGCGCCGCCGCGAGCCCCGCGCCCGGATACGACCGCACCGGCCGACGCTCGATGTGCACGCCCGCGAGCCGAAGACCGCGCACCGCCTCGGCCCGGGCGGGCTCGACGATGCCTGTGAGCACGCGGTAGCGGATCAGGTCCGGCGCTTCCG
Source organism: uncultured Phycisphaeraceae bacterium (assembly GCA_964415125.1). Taxonomy (GTDB): domain Bacteria; phylum Planctomycetota; class Phycisphaerae; order Phycisphaerales; family UBA1924; genus CAYQAD01. Next base: position 4,946 of record CAYQAD010000014.1, read on the forward strand.
CGTCGCCCCGCTCCCGCGCCGCCCGGCGCTCGCTGTTGTCTTCCATCGCGTCGACGACACGCAGCGCGAGCATGTCCATGTTGTCGCCGTCGAGCGCGAGCGCCTCGCCGACTTTGGCGATGATGACATCGGCCGGCTTCGTGACCGCCTCGGGATCGATGAAGACCCGCTCGCCCAGGCTCGTCGCCGAGAGCAATCGCCCGCGGCGGTCGCGCAGCTCCCCGCGAATCCCGGGCAGGGGCGTCGCCGACATCCGCTCGCTGACCATCGCGTCGAGGCGGGCACCGGGCGAGAGCTGCAGCTGCCCCACCCGGAGCACGACGATGACAAGCATCGCGCCGATGCCCCACGCGGTGATCCGAGCGACCGCCGCGGCCCGATCGCGGTCTCGATCGCGATCCCGATCGAGCTCACTCATCGAACAGCCTCAACACCGGGCATGGGCGGCAGCCGATCGATGACCGAGGGCGGCGCAGCCGCGGGCGGCTGGTCGTCGCCCGGCAAGGGCAGCTCGGCGGGCATCGCCGCGGGCTGGGGCGTGCGCATGGGGCCCAGCGCTTGGGCGGCCCGGCTGACCGCCTCGGGCGTCGTGCGCGCCGCGATCTGGATCGCGAGCCGACGCCCACGCTCCTGCGCGTCCTCGGCATCGAGCCGAGCCGCGGTCAGCTCGTGCACCATCTGGATCCGCGCCTGGCGATACGCAAGCAGCGTGGCGCCGCACAAGCCAACAGAGACGATCACGATCGCGAGCTTTGCAAACACCGAAGCGCTCCAGCCTTCCCCCAACGAATCCGCTACCACCGACGCCGATCGCTCGGGCTCTACTTGCTGGGAAGGGTGAGCTTCATGCCGACGTAGATCATGTCCGCGCTCTCGAGCTTGGGGTTCAGGGCCAGCACGTCGTCCGTGCGCTTCGAGCTGCCCAGCTCACGCGAGCAGATCGCCCCGAGCGTGTCGCCCTTGCGGACGATGTAGGTCCGCGTCGCCGCGGGCTTCGGAGCGGTCGGCGAGGCGGTGCGGCGCGTCGCCTGCGTGTTCGTCCCGGCGCGGCTGGATGGGGGCGTCGAGATGCCCAGCGCCGCAGGCTCGGGGATCTTGAGCGCCACGCCCACGCGGACCGAGCCGTTGTTTGCAACACGATCGGTGTTGTGCGCCGCGAGCTGTCGCCAGAGGTTGCCGTCGCCGTAGAAACGCTCGGCGATCCGATAGAGCGACTCGCCCTCCTGCACGACGTGCAGGCGGGTGGGCTTTGGCGTCGCCTGACGCGGCGTGGCCCGCGCGCTCGAAGACGACGGCCCCGCGGAGGTGCCCTCGGGCAGGCGGACGTTCGGAGTCCGTGTGCCGCTTGTCGGCGTGGCGGTCTTGGTCGGCGTGATGGACTGCCTGCCGACCTCCGCCGCGACGGGCGCATCCTTGAGGTACTCCATGCCGTTCTGCTGGATCCGCTCGCGGAGCGACTCGAGCGCATCCCGGCCTTGCGCGATCAGCGAGTTCTCGCCGCCCGGCGTCGCGGCAGAAACGCCCGGCGTCGGTCGCGAGCCCTGATTGATGACAAGCTTCTGCGGCTCGGACATCGGCTCGGACATGCCCCGCGCGATCGCCTGGGTGCCGGCGAGCGTGCCAGGCCGGGTGCCGGGCCGGGTGCCGGGCTGCGTCAGAGGCCTGCCCATCGCCGGCGTGGTCGGCTGCGAGCCGCTCGCCAGCTGGCGGGTGAGGCCCTGTCCTTGTGCCGGCCCGGTCGACGTCGGTGCCTGGAGCTGGCGCGGCGGCGTGGTCGAAGCCGAAGCGGGCTCGCCCGTCTCGGCCAAGCCGAGTGCGTGCTGCTGGGCGCTGGAGAAGTGGTCGCTGATCAGCACCGCGACCAGCAAAACGATCGAAAAGCCGACGATCAATGAGAGCTTGTGTTCACGTGTCACAGCATGCGTCCCTGCGTCTACTGGGCCCGTCGGCCCCGACCAACCTCACCCCGGCCCCGTGCTGCGACGCCATCCTTGACGCCACGCCACATCGGCCCCGCCCTTACACAACCCGCACGACGCGCAGCTTGGCGCTTCGCGCTCGGGGGTTGCCCTCCACTTCCGACGCGCCCGCTTCCACGGGCTTCCGCGTCACCAACTCGGCGTGCCCCCGTTCCCGGAGACCCGCGAACGCTTGCTTGACCGCCCGATCCTCGAGCGAGTGGAAGGAGATGATCCCCACCCGCACACCCGGGGCGAGCCATGGAGCGGGTCCCGATGGTGTGCCCCCGCCGCCCTCGGCCGATCGCTTCGCGAGCCCCGCGGCACCGCGCCGGACCGCGTCAAGCAGGCCGGCGAGCACACCCAGCTCGTCGTTCACCGCGATCCGCAGCGCCTGGAACGTGCGGGTCGCGGGGTCGATCGGTCGAGGCCCCGGCGAGCGCGCGACCACCGATCGCACGATCTCCGCAAGCTGACTTGTGGTGGTTATCGGTTCGTGCGCACGCACGGCGACAATCTTGCGTGCCACCGCCCGCGAGCGACGCTCCTCGCCGTACTCGTAGATGATCCGCGCGAGCTCGGCCTCGGGCAGGGTCGCGACCAGGTCGGCGGCGGACTCGGGCAGGGCGGGGTCGAGACGCATGTCCAATGGCCCGTCCCGCCGGAAGCTCAGACCCCGCCGGCCGTCGTCCATCTGGTTCGACGAGAACCCCAGGTCCGCCAGCACGCAGTCGGCGGCGATCCCCCGCGCCCTGAGCTGGTGGGGCAGCCCCACGAAGTTGCCCAGCACCGGCACGACCTCGACCGGGCCGCCGGCTGCCGTCGCCGCACTCGCCATCGACCGCACGTGGGCCTCGGCCTTGGCGAGGTTCCCGGGATCGACATCGTTGATGACCACCCGGCCGCCGCCCGCCTCGGCGAGCCGAGCCGCCACCACGCCCGCGTGCCCGCCCAAACCGGCGGTGCAGTCCACGAACGTCTCGCCCGGGCCCGGCTCGAGCAGCTCGAGCACCGCGTGCATCAGCACGGGGACGTGGCCCGGGTCGTGCGATGACTCGGCCGCGGCGGGCTCGCTGTGGTCCTCCGGGGTCATGCGGCGAGCCTACGCCGCGCCGCGTGCCCGCGTGAAGCCATCCAGCGCGCGACCGGTAGACTCGCGGCATGCCCCGCCGCCTCTTGCTCTCGCTGATCGCTCTCGCGTGCCTGCTCACGCCCGCGTGCAACAACGCGTCGGTCACGTTCCGCCTGGGGCCCGAGGACCTGACGCTGCGCGAGACGCGCGTGCTCGGCGAGGACGCCGCGGCCGCGAAGATCGCGCTGATCGATGTCACGGGCGTCATCGCGGACCGCGCCGCCCCCTCGCTGATCGGGCCGGGGGCCAACCCGCTCAATGAGGTGCTCGTCCGCCTGGACAAGGCCGCGGACGACCCCGAGGTGCGGGCGATCGTGCTCCGCATCAACTCGCCCGGCGGCACGGTCGCCGCGACCGAGGCGCTCGCGGGCGAGCTCGACCGCGTGCGCGCGATCAAGCCGATCGTCGCGTCGATGTCGGAGGTCGCCGCGTCCGGCGGGTACTACGCCGCGCTCGCCACCGACCGCATCGTCGCCCAGCCGACCTCGATCACCGGGTCGATCGGCGTGGTCCTGCCCACGGTCAATGTCTCGCAGGGCATGGCCCGACTGGGCATCCAGGCCCGCGCGATCACCAGCGGCCCCAACAAGACGCTCGCCAGCCCCCTCGAGCCCATGGACGAGACGCACTACGCGATCCTGCAATCGCTCGTCGACGACATGTACGCCGCGTTCCGCTCGCGGGTCGCGACATCGCGAGGCCTCGCCGATGACCACACGCTCGACCCGCTGACCGACGGCCGCGTCTTCACCGGCGCGCAGGCACTCGACGCCGGGCTCGTCGACGCGCTCGGCGACGTACGCGTGGCGTTCGCCGAGGCAAAGGCGCTCGCCGGCCTCTCCTCGGCCGAGCTCGTGAAGTACCACTACGGCAAGTCGACCCGCCCGCGCTCGCCGTACGCGACGGCCGGCGTGCCCATGCCCCACGCGGAGGGCACGGCGATCGCAACGGTCGATGTCAATCTCGCCGACGCGCTGGCCGCGGCGCCCCCGGGGGCGGCCTACTACCTCTGGGTCCCGGGGCAGTGGCCGTGAGCCAGCTCGATCCCGAAGCGCCCGTCATCGTCGCGCTCTCGCAGACCGACCTCGGTGCCGCCCTTGTCGCGAGCATCCTCGACGCCGAGGGCATCCGCGCCATGGTCGCCGGCTCGCACTCGCCCGCGGGGCTCCCCATCGCGCCGCTCGCGAGCATCGGCTCGACCGTGCTCGTGCGGCGGGCCGACCATGCGCTGGCGACCGAGACGCTCCGAGCCGCCAGCGCGCAGGCGACCGAGAAACGCTTCGAGTCGATGCGATCGTGCTACAGCTGCGGCTACCCGCGGGACAGCGTGCCGGCCCGTGAGCCCTGCCCGGAGTGCGGGGCCGACCAGGACGGGTTCCGCGCCACGATGGGGCAGTGGAAGCTCGTCGAGGATCGGCCCGCGAGCGGCATCGTGCCCTTCCTTGGGATCACGGCGGGCGTGCTGGGGCTCGCCGTGCTGCTGGCGGGTGTGGCGATGCTGGTCTTCCACGCGTTCCGGGCCGCGACGAGCGGCACGCCGTAACGCCCCCGCCGCTGGACCGCACGCCGGTCTGGCTCCGAAACCGACGACGCGTCTAGGCTTTGCCCGGCGTCGCACCGCCGACACCACACCGACCCCGAAAGGAATTCCATGCGTCAATCCACGCTGAAGCTCGCCCTCGTCATGTGCATCGCGGCCCTGGCAACGCTCGCGACCCGGTCCGCGATCGCCCACGACACGGGCGACCGCGCCCACCGCATCGGCGTGGTCGACTCGCTGCTGCTTGTCGAGCAGGTGCTCGACCAGGCGGAATACACCGACGCCCGCACGGCCGTGGAGCAGAACTGGACGCAGCAGCTCTCCCTCCTCGAGGCGGAGGTCAACGACCTGCTGACCCGCCGCAACGCCGCGGTCGCCGGCTCGCTCGAGCAGCAGGAGATCAACCAGCAGGGCATGCAGGCCCAGCAGCGCTACCAGCAGCTCCGCCAGCAGGGCGCGAGCGAGCTCGAGACGCTGGGCACCGAGCAGGCCCGCGAGGCGTACACCAAGATCGCCGCGGCGACCAAGGCCGTCGCCGACCGCCTGGGCTACGACTTCGTCATCGCCTCCCGCGACGTCGACGAGCCCACCAACGCGCAGACCGTCGCGGGCCTGGCCCAGCAGATGCTCTCCCGCCCGCTGATCGTCTACCCCGACGGGCACGACATCACCGCCGAGGTCCGCAGCGAGCTCGGGCTCGCCGCCGCCCCCGCTGAGGACGACGCGGCCGAGTGATCGCCGCGGCAACCTGAACAGATCAACACCCAGTCACGCAACCAGCACCGGGCGGCTGCAAGGCCGCCCGGTGTCTTCGTTTTACCGCGGCGTCTATCGCGCCGTTTCGGCCACATCGCCGCGCTGGCCGGGCTCGCCCAGCAGGCGAACAACGTGCTCCGCGACGCGCCGGCCCATCGCGGCGGTCGCGGGCGGGGGCGAGCCGGTTTCTGCCTCGATGCTCGTCACGGGCCGGCCGTGCAAGCCGCAGGGCACGATCAGGCCGAAGTGCGACATATCGGGTGCCACGTTCAGCGCGAGCCCGTGCAGCGTCACCCACTTGCGGACCCGCACGCCGATCGCCGCGATCTTCGCGAGCTCGCCCGCCCGATCGGCACCGGCCGTCGGCACCCACACACCCGTCGCGTCGGGATCGCGCTGGCCGGCCAGGCCGACCTCGGCGATCGTGTCGATGATCGCCTGCTCGAGCAGCCGGAGGTACGCGTGCAGGCGGAGCCCGAACCGGTTGAGGTCGACGATCGGGTAGACGACCGCCTGCCCCGGGCCGTGGTACGTCACGTCGCCGCCGCGATCGGTTTCTTCGAGCGTCACGCCGAGGCGGGCGAGGGTGGCCACGTCGCCCAGCACATGCCCGCCGGCGATCGCCTTGCGCGTGACGGTGATCACGGGATCATGCTCGACGACCAGCACGCGGGCCGCGGGAGCACCCCGCTCGGCCCGAGCGCCGAGGACCTCGGCATGGTGGGCGGCTTGCCGCTCGTAGGCGTCGCGGTACCCGAGTCGGCCCAGATCAACGATCTCGACCGCGCGCGGGTTCCCAGCGATGTCATTCGCGTGGATGTCATTCGCGCGTGCGTCTGCCACGATCGAATCGTACGCGAGCGGTACGATTGGGCCTATGGCAACGATCCACCCCACCGCGATTGTCGATCCAGCCGCCGAGCTACACGAGTCGGTCGACATCGGACCGCATTGCGTGATCACGGGCCGGGTCATCCTCGGCGAGAACGTCCGCCTCGTCGGGCATGCCTACGTCACGGGCCCGGCGACGATCGGCGCGGGCACGACGGTCTACCCCTTCACGACCATCGGCTTCCCGCCGCAGGACTTCAAGTTCGAGCTGGGCGACGCGACCGCGGGGGTGCTGATCGGCGAGAACTGCACCCTGCGCGAGCAGGCGATCGTGCACGCCGCGACCAATGACACGACGCCAACCACGCTCGGCGACAACGTCTGGCTGATGGCCGCGACCAACATCGGGCACGACTGCATCGTTGGGAGCAACGTGATCCTCGTCGGCTACTCGGGCTGCGCGGGCCACGTGGTGCTCGAGGACAACGTGACCATCGGCGGCCAGGCGGGCGTGCACCAGCACTGCCGCCTCGGCAGGCTCAGCTTCATGTCCGGCGGCACGAACGTCTCAACCGACGTGCCTCCCTTCTGCACCGTCAACGAGCGCAACCGCATCGGCGGGATCAACCTCGTCGGCATGCGTCGCGCGGGCATCAAGCGCGAGGACATCACCGCCACACGCCGCGCCTTCGCCGACATCTTCGCCCCCTGCCTGCCGCGCGACGAGATGCTCGCCGCGCTGGCCGAGCGAGCCGAAGGCTGCCCGCCGATCGAGGAGATGCGCGCTTTCGTCGAGTCGGCCAAGCGCCCGATCTGCCCCGGCGCGGGCCGACCGCCGCGCATGTTCGCCGCCTTCTTGCGCCACCAGCGCCGCGGCGAGGCCGTGTCGATCGACGACGCCGCGGGCGACCTCTAAAACCGCCCCCCCGCGCCGCCGCAGGGCGCAGTCCGCGAACCCACTACACTCCGGCCCGCATGGCACCCCCCCCACTAGACCGCCCCGCCCTCCGCGTGCTCGCCTCGGGCTCGTCGGGCAACTGCTCGGTGCTGGTCGTGCCCACGCCGGACGATGACGCCCGCCCGGCCCGCGTCATGCTGATCGACGCGGGGCTCAGCCCGCGCAAGACCGCGGCGCTGCTCGAGTCCTCGGGCCTCGCGCTCGACGACGTCTCGGACATCCTGCTCACGCACCTCGACCACGACCACGCCCACCCCGGCTGGGCAAGGCCCGAGACCGCCCCGAACGCGACGCTGCGCCTCCACCGTGCGCACATGGGCCGCGCGCGCCGCGCCGGCCTGCTGCACCGCCGGAGCGAGCCCCTGGACGACGGCCCCAACGACATCACCCGCGCCATCACCGCCGACACGGTCCGCATGGCGCACGACGACCTGGGCGTGTGCGTCTTTCGGCTCCGGCTGCACGACGTCGCCTGCGACGTCGGCTTCGCGACCGACCTGGGCAGGCCGACCGAGGCCCTCGTCGACCATCTCGCCCGCGTCGACCTGCTCGCGATCGAGAGCAACTACTGCCCCGACATGCAGGACTCGTCGGATCGCCCGATGTTCCTGAAGCGACGCATCATGGGCGGCGCGGGACACCTTTCAAACGAGCAAGCGGCGCAGGCGGTCGATCGCATCGCCCCGCGCGAGCACGTGGTCTTCTTGCACCTCTCTCGCGAGTGCAACCACGCCGAGCGCGTCGCCGCGCTGCACGAGGGCGCCGACTACGCCTGGACGATCGCGACGCAGACCACGCCCACGCGCTGGGTCCCCATCACGCCCAAGGCACGCCGCGAGACGCCAGCGCCACGCGGCGCCCCCATCGGCGCCCCCATCGGCGCC
>CAYQAD010000014.1:13104-20865 GCA_964415125.1 uncultured Phycisphaeraceae bacterium
CGGCGCCCCCATCGGCGCCCCCATCGGCGCCACGCAGCACGCTCTATTCGGGCCGTAAGACGCAGTTCCGGCCCCAACGCGAGCTCGAACCCGAGCCCAAAGCCAATGCCCGATCCGCACGACGCGACCAAGCCGAACGAACCCACACCCGACGCCGGCCGCGTCAAGCATCGCCCGATCCGCCCAGTTGCGCCGGCCAAACGCCGCGTCCGCCGAAAGCGCGCCCGCGGCTCGATCATGCGGCGCATCGCCCTCGCGATGGGCGTCCGCCAGACCATCACGGTCGAAGGCGTGCGATACCGCGAGCGGTCGAGCGAGTCGCTCCGCCGCGCACTGAGCCCCGCGGGCCGAGGCTTCAAGGAGTACGACGTCACCTTCCCAAGCGGCAAGCCCATGACCATCGCCGCGACGCGCCGGCGGATCTTCGACGACCTCATGCCCGTCAAGCGTGCCAACCTCTATGCGCACGCGACCGACCTCATCACGCCCGGCGACCGCGTGCTCGACGTGGCGTGCAACACCGGCGCGGGCGCGGACGTGCTCGCCCAACTGGTCGGGCCGTCCGGCGCGGTCGTCGCGACGGACCAGGACAACCAGGCGATCCGCTTCGCACGCCGACGCTACGCGAGGCCGAACGTGGCGTTCGAGATCGGCCCGCCCACGCCCGTCGCGGGCGAGACCGACGCGTCGTTCGACGTGACCGTCGCGATCGATGCGGTCACGCCCGAGAACACCCAGGCCGTGCTTCCCGAGCTCGCGCGGGTCACACGCCCCGGCGGCGCGATCGTGCTTAGCGCGCCCCCGGACGCGGCCGACGCGGTCGAACGCGCCATCACGCCCGCGATCTCACCGCGGCCACACGACGTGCGGACGGTGCGCGCCGACGACCGCGTGATCTGCACCATCCGCCTTCACGAGGACAAGCCGGGCCCCGCGGGCGACGCCGACCGATCGCCGCTGCGCTGAAGCCGCCGAGCCGCCTCCCACCCACGCACCCGCCCCCGCCGCTCGGCCAAGCGCACCCGCCGCCGGGTGGGGCGAAGATCCGTGAGCAGCGTTTTGAGGCGTAGGCGGCGCGCGCGCGCGAGCTGCCGCTCGATCTCGGCGCTGTCGAGCCCGCCCTCAGCAATCCAGCGCAGCACGGGCTCGGTCGCGCAGATGCTCGCTCGGAGCGTGGCGATGTACCGCGTGGTCTGGCGCGCCGCTGGAATCTGGTGCTCGCATCGGGCTGCGGGCTCGTACCAGACGTGCCAGCCCGCCCGGCGAATGCGGAGGCAGAGCTCAGCATCCTCGCCGCCCTGGAGCACCGCGCCGCGCCGGCAGTCCAAGAGCGCCCCCTCGGGCCAGCCCGTCGCGACGATCGCGGCCCGTCGATACACCACGCTCGCGCCCGCGACGAACTCGCCCGCCGACGCGATCTCGTGCGCCGCGTCACCGCGGTCTTGCCATGCGAGCGACTGGCGGTACAGCTGCGCGATCCGCGTCGGGCCCGTCTCCCATCGCAGCGCGATCCGCCCGCCGATGCAACCGGCCCGCGGCTCGCGATCGGCCCGATCGAGCATGCGCTCGGCCCACCGCGTGTCGACCAGTACGTCGTCGTCGACGATCGCCACGATCGGCTCGTCGCTCAGCGCAAGAAACCGCTCGATCGCCGCGACCTTGCCGGGGCGATCCTCCGTAGCGAAGCGCAGGAAGTCGTCGCCGCCGTCGTGCTCGGCAACGAGCTGACGCGCGATGTCTCGGTTCTCAGCCGAGCTGCAGTTGTCAACCACAACCACGCGCACCACGCGCCCGCCCACACGATCCATCGCCGCAAGCGCCGCCAAGGTCTGCCCGAGCGCCTCGCCCCGGTTGTGCGTGCACACACCGATCGCCATAGTCTCGGCGGTCATGGCCTGGCACCCAGCACGGCACGTCGCAGCCGGGCCTTGGCAGGGATCGCCCAGCCGTGCTCGGCACACGTCGCCCGCAGTTCGTTCCACGCCGCTCGATCAACGCGGTTCTTGGCGCACTGATTCACAAGCCATTCGGTGGCGCTGCGCAGGTCGGCCTCGCTCTCGGGACGCAGCCAACGCTCCACGAGCACCGCGTGGTCACGCACGCGCCGCGCGAGATGGGCCGGCGAGGTCAAGTTGCCATCGCGCCGAATCGTGCAGCGGGCCGCGGGTGCTTCGCCGACCACGATCGTTCCGGCCGACGCGAGCCTCGCAAAGAAGTCCCGGTCCTCGCCGATCCACAGCGACCCGTCCATCGGATGCGCCAGCGCCGAGTCACGCCGAACCACCCATCCCGAGCACCCAAAGATCGTGATCGGGCGGAAGCACGCCCACCACCCGGGCAGGCGATCGGTCGGCCAATCCTCGGGCATCGTGCGCACGCGCTCGACGCCACCCGCGACCTCGACGCGCGGGCCGCAGGCCGCGACCGCGTCGCCCGCGATCGCAAGCTCGATCCGCTCGCACACGCCGGCGTCGATCAGCGCGTCGTCATCATCGAGCAGCACGATCCAGTCGGCGGTTGCCCGCGCGATGCCCGCGTTGCGCGCCGCGGCCGGCCCCCTGGCCGTGTCGTGCCGGAGCACGATCGCGTCGGCCCGCTCGATAGGCGCCATTGATCCGTCGTCGACAACGATGACCGACGCGGCGCCGGCGGCGCTCTCGATCGCGCGGTCGAGCATGTGCGTCGGCGGGTTGTGCGCCGGAATCACGACATCGAACGCCGGGCGCACCTGCTACATCCCCACGACCGTGAGGCGCGGCCAGCCGAGCGGTGTTGTCCAAGCCAGCGCACGCTCGCGCAGCTCGGCCTCGTCCCCGGCGATGTACACGCGGTTCACGCCGATCCAGCCCGTCTGGATGTACCCGGCCGACTCGATGATCGACGACGCCTCGCGTTCCCGCCCCATCGTGTTGTCCTCGATGACGAGCACGCGCGGCTTCCATCGCGCGAGATCGAACCCACGCAGCGCCGTCGCCTCGAACCCCTCGACATCGAGCACCATCGCGTCGACGCGATCGATCGGGCCGAGACGGTCCGCCGCTTCGGCCAGGGCCGCATCGAGCGTGGTCACCGGCACGCGGATCTGCCGCGTCGTGGCGCCCTCCTGCTCGGCCAGCTCGGCATCGCGCCCCTGCACGCTCGACACCGCAGACAGCATGCCGAGCCCATCGTCGGGGCCCTGCACCACGGAGAACTCCAGCTCGCTCGGGCCGCCCGGCTCGCCCAGAGCCGAGTTGACGACATGCGACCCCGGACGATGCTGCGCGCACGCCTCGGCCCGCGCGGGGATCGGCTCGACGAGCACGCCCCGCCAACCCGCCGACTCGAGCAGCCAGGTCACGCTGAGCTGCTTGCCGTCGAACGCGCCCGCCTCGATGAAGAAGCCGCCGGCCTCGACACGGTCGCCGAGCAGCGCCCAGACCAGCGCGTCCTCGCCGTACTGGCTCATCGCCCGCACCTCGATCGCGGGCATTCGCCCTGCCTTGGCGAGCACCGCGCGCACCTCGGCCTCGGCGGCGCGCTTGCGGAGTTGCAGCGACTGGCCCTCGAGCCAGCCGACCCGTGCCCGCAGCCGCTCGAGCCGATCGTGCAGTTTGCCGGCTTTGCGTCGCGCCCCGACCACAGCGATCGCCAGCGCGATCAACGCCACACCAGCGAGCACATCGAACGCCACACCAAGACTCTCGATCATGGTCACACCATACCCTGCGCGATCTCGCGCCGATACCACGCCACCGCCCGAAGCTCGCCGAGGATCAGCTCGCGTGCCCGCGCAATCGCCGGCAGCGCGCGCTCGTAGAGGCCCGGGTCGCGCTGCGCGTCCCGGACCACATCGAGACCGGCCGCGTCGAGGCTCGGCAGTCGCAGCACGGCCTCGGGCGGGATGAGCCCTTCCCACGCGCCGCTGCCGTGGTAGATCGGCAGGCACCACGCGAGCAGCGCATCCCAGAGCTTCTCGGTGACATACCCCGGGCAGGCGGGGTCGTTCTCGATCGCCAGGGCCAGGCGCGCGCCGTGCATCACCGCGGTCTTGCTCTCCACCGGCCCCTTGCTTCCAAGCGACGCCTCGAGGCCCCGGCCGAACAGGTCGAGCTCGACGCCCGCCGACCGCAGCGACGCGATGAAGTCCAGCCGGCGCGTGTGCCCCGGGATCATGCGCTTGCCGCTCGTCACGCACACGAGCCCGCGCGGCGCGGGGCGCGGCTTGAGCGCAAGCAGCTCCTCGCGCGACTCCGGCAAGCTCCACCACACGGGCAGCGTGACACGGTGCGTCGCGCGATCGTCCGGGCCGAAGACGCGGGCCGCCCGCTCTCGCGCCACGGCGTAGGCGGCGTCTGCCACCACGCCTGGCGGCTCATAGAAGAGCACGTCGATGCGATCGCGCGGGATCGCGAGACGATCCCACGCGCGCTCGAGCCGGGCACGCTCGCGACCGACGCGGATCGTGCGCCATCGCTCGCCCAGCGTCCGCCCCCCCAGGCCGCCCGGCGGCACGGGCGTGCCGAAGATCAGCAGACGGTCGGCACCGACATCGCCCGGCGCGAACGTCACCCCCGCGTGCGTGCCAAGGCCTGTAGCACGGTCGTACCGCTCGCACTGGCTGGCGAGGAGGCCGGCGGGGTCGGCACGCTCGAGCAGCACCCCGACCGTGCGGGGCGAGGCCGGCGCGGGTTTTTCCTGCGAGGGACGCATGGGGCCGGCGAGTCTACGCCCCGCGTTTGGATTGCCCCCCACTGCTCCCTACCCTTGTGAGACTTCGGCTTGCCCGAGCTGTGCGCCCGCCGCGATGACAGCTCCGCCGAGCACGCCGACCGACCGACTTGCCACGGAACCACATGACCGAATCCCACGCCCCCAGCCGATCGCACTCCGTTTCCAACCCCGAGGCCACACGCGCCTTCGCGATCGACGCGGCACGCCTGCTCGCCGACAACAAGTGCGAGGACGTGATCGTCCTCGACGTGCGCGGGCTCAGCCACGTGACCGACTACGTCGTCATCGGCACCGGCACCTCCGACCGCCAGATGCGCTCGACCTCCGACGACCTCAAGGAACCCGCGGCGGCGCACGGCATGCCCTCGGCTAGGCGTTCGGGCGACGACCGCGATGTCTGGATCGTCGCGGACTTCGTCGACGTCATCGTGCACCTCTTCGAGCCCAACGCCCGCGCGCACTATGACCTCGAGATGCTCTGGGGCGACGCGAAGAGCGTGCCCTGGCAGCGGGCGGGGCAGGACAGCCGAAACTACGCCAAGCTCACGCCCGACGAGCTCTCCGACTCGTCGCAGCTCGGCACGGTGCTCCCGCCCGAGGACGCGGCGGAATGAACGCGCCGTCGGCAGCGGCCGAGGCGGTGCGCGTGGCGACCAAGGCTGCGGCGTACGACGTGCACGCCGAGCCCAATGCGCTCCGAAGGCTCGCCGATGTGCGGTTCGACCGTGCCGTGCTCATCGTCGACGAAGGCCTGCCGACCGCGCTCGTTGAGCGTGCCTCGGCCGCGCTTGATCGCGGCAACACCAGGCATCACGTCCTTCCCGTCCGAGCCACCGAGCGGACCAAGAGCGTCGACACGTGGGCGCACCTGCTGCACGAGTGTGCGCGGCTCGGGCTCGACCGCTCGTCCTCGTGCGTCGTCGCGCTCGGCGGCGGCATCGTGGGCGATGTCGCGGGATTTGTCGCCGCGTCGTACCAGCGCGGCATCCCGGTCGTGCAATGCCCCACCACGCTGCTGTCCATGGTCGACGCGTCGGTCGGCGGCAAGACGGGCGTGAACCTCGCGGTGGGCACGCCGACGGGCGGCACCGACGCCGAGACCACGCTCCGCAAGAACTACGTCGGCGCGTTCCACCAGCCCGACATCGTGCTCGCCGACATCGACGCCCTCGCCACGCTGCCCGATCGCGTCTTCCGCGCAGGGCTCGGCGAGTGCGTGAAGCACGGCATGATCGCGGGTGGTCTCGATGATGCCCGGCTGCTGGCCGACCTAGCCGCGTCGGCCCACGGCATCCTCGAGCGTGACCCGGCAACGCTTGCCCGGCTCGTTCGGCGGAACGTGGCGCTTAAGGCGCGGGTGGTCGCGGCCGACGAGCGCGAGCGGGACAGCGCGGGCGGGCGGGCGCTGCTGAACCTCGGGCACACCTTCGCGCACGCCATCGAGCCGATCCCCCACCTCTCGCCCACGGGCGCGCCGGCGACGGCGCCGCTCCAGCACGGCGAGGCCGTGGCACTCGGGCTCGCGGCAGCCTCGGCGGCGAGCGTCGCGTCAGGGCGACTGACCGAGGCCGAGCGCGGCGAGGTGCTCACGCTGCTCGAGCGCTTCGGGCTCCCCACGGCCGTGGCAGGGCTGCCCGACGATCACGAACTGATCCAGGCGATGGCGTCAGACAAAAAGGCCGTGGCAGGGCAACTTCGAGTGGTTTTCCCGATCTCCGGCTGCCGCGCGGCGCTCGAAACCGAGCCGGACTTCGCCGCTGTCGCGGCGGGCTGGTCAGCCATTCGCAAATAACTGCGCGCGAAGGACTTAGCACTCCTATACAGCCCATTTAGCCCATCTTGAACCCGCGAAACCCCCGGAGTCAAGCCCCCAAAGTGGAGCGTTTGCCGCGTATCGCCCGATAATGCCCGCGCAGCGGGAGAGCGAGGGCGGAGCGGGCCGTTTGGGGCCCTTGATGTCGGGAATCGCGTCATTCGACGCGAGAAGGGCGGGCCGCCGGTGCGCACGATTGCGATCATTAATCAGAAGGGCGGCTGTGGAAAGACCACATCCGCGATCAACCTGGCGGGCATGTTCGCCCACGCGGGCCGGCGCACGCTGCTGGTCGATCTGGACCCGCAGTCGCACTGCGCCGCGGGCCTGGCGATCCCCGAGCAGCGCGTGGACCTGGACGTGGGCGATGCGCTGCTCGCCGAAGAGCTGCCCGAGCACCGCCGACTGATCTGGCGGGCCTGCCGGAACCTCGACCTGATCCCCTCGCGGATGCGGCTTGCCGGGCTCGAGGCCTCGGCGGGCGGGCTCGCCGAGCTGAACGACCGCGAGCACCGCCTGCGCCGCGTGCTGGCAGCGCTCGACGACAACTACGACGCCTGCTTCATCGACTGCCCGCCGTCCATCGGCTTGCTGACGTTTAACGCGCTCGTCGCGGCCGACGTCGTGGTTGTGCCGGTCGAGACGTCCTTCTTCTCGCTGCAGGGCGCGACGCGCCAGCTCTCGACGATCAAGAGTCTCGCCCGCCGGCTCGGGCGCGACATCCCGACGCTGATCCTGCCGACCATCCACGACGCGTCGAACGCGCTCGCCGAGGACCTGCTCGACGAGCTGCGCCGCCGATTCGGTCGGCAGGTGATCCCCCGGCACATCCGCTCGGACTTTGCGCTCCGCGAGGCGGCCTCGTTCGGCCAGCCCGTCGTCGAGTACGACCCCGAGAGCGCCGGCTCGATGGACTATGCCGCGGTGGCGCAGATCATCGCCGAGCGTCTCGAGCTCGGCACGCTGCCGACGCCCGCCCAGCCGCCCATCTTCGAGGCGGCGCCGCCCGGCACGCCCGACGCCCCCGCCCCACGCATGCCCGACGGCTCGCCCTCGGCGGAGCTGCCGAGCTCGGCCTTGCCCGCGGTGGACGCGAAGGTGTCGGCCGACGCGGTCTCGCGGGCCAGCGCGATGCGTCGCGCCCTGGCCCGCCATTCTTAGGGACGCGCCCAGCCGCGCGCCGCGGGCGAGGCCGCGTCCCATGCGGCGCAGTCGCCGGGCGAGTCCAACCAGAA
>CAYQAD010000015.1:0-20799 GCA_964415125.1 uncultured Phycisphaeraceae bacterium
GTGCGGAGCACCTTGCACCGCGGCGTGATGTCGATGCCGAAGAGCGACTCGACCGCGTGGTGCCAGCAGATGTCGTTGCTGATCGGGCTCAGATAGTTCATCCGGCTCACGATCGTCACGTACTGGTTGTAGTCCAGGCTCTCGCCGAGCTTCTCAAAGCCCGAGTGCAGGTACCCGATGTGCGGCGTGACCCGCGCGATCCGCTCGCCGTCGAGCTCCATCACCAGACGAAGCGTCGTGTGCGTCGCGGGGTGCTGCGGACCGAAGTTGAGCACCCACCGATCCCCCGTGTCAACGTGCTGGGACAGGTACTCGGTGTTGTCGGCGTCGACGTCGTAGGTCTCGGCGGGCTTGAGCGTGTACGGCACGGGTTGCTCCTGCTGGGTCACCCAACGCGGCGACGGAATCGGATCACATCCACTATAGAAAGGGCCCGCCCGGGCTTCGCGGGCGTCAGGGCTCCCGATGCACGCCCGCCCCAGGGCTCGCCGAGGGCCGCGTCACCACGTCGGGAGAGCCCTCCCGCAGCCGCTTGATCTCCTCAGCCATCCGCTCGCGCTCGGCGTTGGCCTCGGTGAGCTGCGCGGTCAACCCCTCGACCACCGCCGATTCGAGCCCGTCGTCGCCCTCGGACTCGGGCAGATACCCGAGCCGGACCGCCATCGCGTGGGTCTTGCGCGTGAAATCACCCCAGGGCTTCTCGGGCCTGCCGAACCGCACCTGCCCCTTGGTCGCCTCGCCCGCGTTGATCTCGTTCTCGAGGTTCCCCACCGGCACATCGCGCAGGCCCAGGAACGCGCGCAGGCGATCCCACACGCCCGCCGGATCGGCCGCCGCGTCCTCCTGCTTGATCCGGATGTAGGGCACGCCCTTGTCCTCGAGCGCCAGCGCCTCGCGGTGCGCCTGCACCCACTCGTGCTCGGCGTGGCGGACGTTCTTCCACGACGGGTTGTGCCGGCCCATGTAGTCCATCATCGAAGGGATGTTGGTCGTCGGGCTGCGCGTGATGTGGATGTAGTGCGCGTCGGGGAAGACCGCCCGCACGAACTTCCAGGGCCGGCCCCGCCAGATCATCTTCATCACCCACCGCGGCTGATCGGTCGGGAAGAGCGTGCACAGCGTCCGCCGGGTCGCCTCGACCGCACGCCGATGCGCCTCGCCCTCATCACACACCCACTTCCAGTCCCGCGCCCACCAGTTCTCGAAGAGCTCCAAGTAAAGCCCCTCGACCACGCGGTTCTCGATCACGTCGCGCACGTCGGGATGCTCATCGAGCGCGTGCAACAACCACGACGTGCCGCTGCGACCGGGGCCGACGACGAGAATGGGCGCCGTGACGTTCTCAGGCGTCGGCATGGCGACCTCCCCCACTTTGCCCACCACCGCCGCCCACCAGCTTGCGTCCGGCCTTGGATACGACCATGCGCGCAAGATCGCGGCCGCCGAGCGATGCCGCGATCCGCCGGCGCTCATCGGTCGGCAGCTCGTCGGCGGGCGCGTCTGTCACGGCGTACCCGAGCTGGCGCGCCACCGCGTGCGTGCGCGCGCTCATCATGCCCCACGCCAGCGGCGCCCGCCCGTCGGCCACGCGACCCTTCGTCGACTCGGCCACATTGATCTCGTTGCCGACCTTGGAAAGGTCAACCCCGTCGGTCCGCAGCCCGAGGAACCGCGCGACCCGGCGCCACACGGCCTGCGGGTCGCTCTGCGCGTCCTCCTGCTTGATCCGCAGGTACGGCACGCCCGCACGCTCGAGCGCCAGCGCCTCCTCGTGCGCGCCGCACCACGCGTCCTCGCAGTGCGCCAGGTCCTTCCACGCGGGGTTGTTCGAGCCCATGTACTCCATCATCGAGGGGATGTTCGTCGCCGGGCTGCGCGTCAGGTGGATGTACCGAGCCTTCGGGAACGCCAGGCGGATGAAGTCCCAGGGCCTGCCCCGCCAGATCAGCTTCATGACCCACTCGGGCTCGTCGGTCGGGAAGAGTGTCGTGACCAGCTCACGCGCGGCCTTCGCCACGCGCCGCTCGGCCTCGTCCGGCTCGCACACCCACCGCCAGTCGCCCGCCCAGAAGTTCTGGAAGCACTCCTGCCACAAGCCCTCGATCGCGCGGTTCTCGATGATGTCGCGCACATCCGGGTGCTCATCGAGCGCGTGCAACAGCCAACTGCTCCCGCTCCGGCCCGGGCCGACGACCAGGATCGGGCGATCGGCGTTGTCAGGATTCGGCATCGCCCGCCCCCTTTCCCCCCTGCGCCCGAATCCCCACGCGTCGCGCGAGCTTGCGCATCGCGATCTTGACCAGATCACGCCCGCCCAGCTCGTGGGCCAGCTTCAGCTTGTGCTCGACGATGATCTGCTCGGGCACGTGCGCACTCACCGTGCCGTTGCTCGCCGCGGCGCCGTTGTAGAGGTGCTCGGGTTCGACGCGCAGCCGGCGCAGGCGATCCTCGCATGCCGCGAGGCGGTTCGACGACGCGGCAAGCTCGCGCCGGGCGAGGCCCGACCAGATCGCCATGCGGTCGCCGAAGGGCGTGAGGCACTTGTGCGCGAGGTAGTCCCACACGCCATCGGCGATCGTGACATCGGGCTCGGGTGCGAGGGCGATCATCGGCTCGGCCAGCACCGCACACCGGTGTCCGCCCTCGGTGCCGTCGGCGCGCGCGCACCGCTCGAGGACGAGGCCGATCTCGCCGAGCGGGCCGAGGTTCGTATCAAAGAGGTCGATCGCGACGCGCCCCGGGCGCGTGCGGTGCACAAGCCGCGTGAGCGTCGCGCCGCGTTCGTAGGCCCAGGTCTCGGGGCAGATGTCGAGCTGGGTGGGCTCGAGTCGGCCGCTGCGCGTGCCCCATGTGCCCGCCGCGTGCAGCTGCGAGGCGCGCGCCAGCGCACCCATGCACGAGGCGAGCCACGCCGGGTCGGGCTTGTCGCCGGCGCGCAGGATCGCGAGGCCCTCGGCCGTCGTGAGCGCGTCACCACCCAGCGGGGTGCCGTCGGGCGACCGCGCGTGCCAAGCGCTCCCGAACAGCCAGAGCGTCTCCTCCGAATCGGGCTCGACTCCGACGAGGCAGACGGTGCGGAACCGCCGATGCGTCTGCCGGGACAGAGCCTCGAGCGTCGGCCTCGCCTGCTCGACCCGCGCGGGGCAGAGCACAAGCACCAGCGCCTCGCCCGCTTCGCTCGCCTCGCTGTCCACGATCGGCACGCGCGGCGAAGGCTCGTCGTAAAACGCGCCGAGCGGCTCGGTCGCGACCTCGTGCGGCTTGCGGACGCGCTCGCGCAGCTCGGGCTCGTCGATCATCCGAGCCATCGCGCGGACGAGCCCCTCGGTCGTGCCGTCGTAGGTGACGCAGTTCGTGCCGTCCTCGAAGAACGCCGTGAAGCCGGGCAGCTCGTTGATCACCACCGGCACGCCCGCGTCGTAGGTCTCGTGCAGCGCGTAGCAGAAGGACTCGAAGCGGTTCGGGAAGACCGCGAACGCCGAGCGTTGCAGCCGTTCGGCGATCTGCTCGTGGCTCAGGTTGCCCGTGAACTCGAAGCGGCTGCGCATCGCCTCGGGCACCATCGTGAGCAGGTACTCAGTGAACGAGCCGTGGAACGGGCTCTCTTTGCTGTCGGGCCCGATCAGCTCGAAGCGGTAGTCGAGCTCGGGCCGCTCTCGCAGCAGCGCCACGGCCGCGTGCACGAGCTGGTCGACACCCTTGAAGTGCCACATGCGGCCGACGAACGTGATCGTGTTCGTGCGCTCAACCTGAAACGACCCGACCGCGGGCAACGGCTGCTTCGGTGACTGGCTCTCGACCACGCGTCGCTCGCCGAGCGCGTAGTCGTCCTTGAAGTATGCCTCGTAGTACGGCCGCGTCGGCGTCAGCACGGCCTCGGCCAGCGCGATGCCGGCACGCTCGAAGCCGTAGAGCCCGTACCTGCTCCGCCCCATCTCGCTCGTCGGGCTGAAACGGTCGATCAGCTCGAGCGGGTTGTGCAATCGCACGCCGATGGTCGGTTTGCTCACACCTTCCGGCTCGCGCCCGAAGACCCGCTCGAGCATCGCGTAGTACCCGATGCCCGTGTACTCGATGAACTCGACGAAATCGAGATTCGGCTCTTCCACCAGCAGCTTCTTGTACGCGTGGGCGTACGCCGCGACCCGGCGCTGGATGCCGCAGGGAATCTCCGCATCGCTCGGCCAGGGAAAGTCGGCGGTCATTGCTCGCGCATCGTGCGCACGGCAGTTGTGCGCGCTGGGCAGCTTCAGCCGATCGACCTCGTTGAACTTCTTGAACTGCTTCTTGGGCACGTCGAGCAGGAAGACGACCTCGTGCCCGCGGGCGAGCAGGTTGGTCGCCGCGTGATGCAGCAGCACCCCGACGCCGCCAAGCGTCGTGGGATGGATCTCGAAGGTGACGAAGCAGATCACAGCCACGAGGGGTCAATCCTCACCCAAGAAGTCTGCGACGCTCTGTCGCGCACGCTCGTTGTACCCAACCGCGTAGTCGCGGTACCGCGCGACGATCTCGGCCCGCTCCTCGACGCCCCGCGCAATCATCTTCGCGATCACGTCCGCCCGATCCGGGAAGGGCACGACCAGCCGCTCGAAGAGGTACGGGTCGTCCTCGAAGAGGTGGCTGTTGGGCCCGGTCAGGCAGGGCACGCCGAGGGCGAGGCTCTCGAGCGGCACCATCGGGCAGCACTCGCTGAACGTGACGTACAGGCTCAGGTGCGTCTGCCGCATGCGCTCGAGCAGCTCGTCGTGCGGGATGGGGCCCTTGCGCGTGAAGCCCTTGGGGATGTTGAAGTAGTCGATCACCTCGAGGCTGCGCGGATCGAGACCGGCCGCGTGGATGCGCGCGCCGGGCACCATCGACACGGCACTCAGCATCGCGTGCGGGATCTTGCGGTACGTCGGGTTGCTCAGCCACATCCCAACATGCGGCCCGCCCTCGAGCTCGGGCACCGCCTGCACGTCGCCCGGCACCAGATTCAGCACCAGCTTCGAGCGGATGCCCTGCGCAGCAAGAAACTCCTCCATGCCCGCCTTCACGACGCCGACGGTGTGGACGAGGCCCGCCCGGGCCGCGTCGATCCACGAGCGGATGTTGTGCCAGTTGTAGTCCTCAAGGAACTGCACGAAGCTCGCGTGCCAGAGCATGTCGCAGCGGACGCTGGGCTTCTCGCGCTTGATTAGCTCCATCACGCGGAAGTGCATTGTGTCGCCGCCCGAGAAAACGACGTGCTCGGCGCCGCTCTCTATGAGCACCCGCGCGTGGTGCTCGACGTCCCGCTCGGTGTAGTGGAAGGGCTCGGCCCCACGGTCCTCGGGCACCGGGTAGAGCTGATCGAACAGCGTGCGCGTGCTGGACGTGATCCCGAGCCAGCGCGGGCAGTGGACGGCGACGACCTTGTCGGTGCTCGCTTGGATGCGCTCGATGAACGCGGCCTGGGCCGGGCTGATCGCGGACGCCGCGGACGCCGCCGCCGGGGCCCGCGCGACCTTGGGCCGAACCGGGACGGGCTTGCGCGGGTGTGCCGGGCGGAAGATAGTCGGCGTCTCGCTCAGCTCGAGTGTGTGCCGGGTGCCTGCGAACGTCAGCTCGACGACCGCGGGCCCGACAAGCTCGAGCGCGGGATCATCACCAGCCGGGATGCGCACGCGGCCCGAGCCGACCAGCGCCGTCTCGTACGACCCGTGCGGGTCGTGCTCACGCGTGAAGCCCTCGCCCGCCTCGAGAAAGTCCCACGGGATGCCCGGGTGCCCCGCCTGCGCCGAGGCCCGGCGGATGCGCACGCGCCCGCTCGTGACCTTGAGGGTGACCACCTGCCGATTGCGGTTGCGTGCCCAGCGGAGCAGGTTCCACGCGGGCGTCGACCGCACGCGGTTCGCCCAGCGGTACGTGCTGTAGCCCTTGATGTACGCGAGCTCGAAGGCCATCTCCTCGACGCGCCGCAGCGCCGCATCGAGGTCATCGCCGATCGCGAGCGCATCGCCCCACGTCGCGTCCTCGGCGCCGAAGTCCTGCCGGAGCTTGCCGAGGCCGCGCGGATCGCGATCGCTGAAGACGTAGATACCGATAGGTCTGCCCGTGCGCACATTGGGCACGCGCGTGCGCGTCGGGCTCGGCAGCGCGGCGAGGTCGGCCTCGCACCATGTCTCGGTGGGCTCGATCGACTTGAGCGTGCGCTTCCGCACCGGCAACGGCTCGCCCAGCGGCACGTCCGCGATGACATACAACCCGCGATCCATCAGCCTGCGCACCAGCGAGACTCCGGCGCGGGCGTCCATCGAGGCGAGCACGCCGTCGAGCACGATGACCGACCAGCGATCGCCGCCGAGCGCCCCGTCGAGCGCGTCGGGCGTCACACACCGCGTCTCGATCTCCGCGCCCTCACCCACGAACGCGCGGGCGAGCGGCCCCCACCGCGCCGGACCCGACGAGACCTCCAGCAGACGCTTGACGCCGATCCGGCGGAACTGCTCGACCAGAAACGGCACCGCCTGCCACACCGCGTCGCGATCGCGCGGCTCGGCCTGCTCGCAGGGCGTCGGCGTCACCCCGCCATTGATCTCGACCTCGATCGGCTTGGGCTTGTCCGCCACGCTCATTGCTCGGCCCCCTCGCCCGCGGCGTTCCACGCGGTCGCGACGCGTCGCACGATCTGCTCGCGCTCGCGCACAAGCCTCGCCGCGGCCTCACGCTGCTGCTTGTTGAGCCGCTCGAGGTGCACCGTCGTATCGCGCGTCACATGCACCTGCCGCTTGAGCGACGACTCCATCTGCGCGGCTCGCGTCTCAAGCGCATCGCGTTCCGCAGCAAGCTCATCCCGCGTAGCGCGCAGCGCCTCGACGTCCTCACGCAGCGACGCGGCCCGCTGCTCGGCCTCGTCGCGGTTCGCCTGCGCTTGCTCGAGCTTGCCGCGGAGCTCGGCGATCTTCTCTTCCAGGTTCACGAGCTTCGCGGCCGTGCGCACCCGCTCGCCGTCGGCGGCCTTGGCCTCCTTGCGCAGCGACGCCGCTTCCGCCTCGAGCCGATCGCCCTTGGACGCGGCCGGACGCAGCGCCTTGATCTCCTCACGCAGCGCCCTGATCTGCTCGCGGAGCTCCTTCGCCTCGGCCCGGTTCGTCTTGGCCCGCTCGCGCAGCTCGTCACGCTGGTCGGTGAGTTCGGTCAGCCCCGACACAAGATCGTGTTCCAGGCGTCGCATCAGCCCCAGCATCGCCGGCGGCCAGGTGTACGGCGCCTCGGCGCCATCGACCATCACGCGGAAAGGCGTCTGGCTGAAGAACCCGCTCGCGAGCGTCTCGCACGCGCGATCAAGCGCGGCATAGAGCGCAACGAGGTCGTGGTTCCAGCAGCCGTCGTGCGCGTCGGACACGATCCGGTACGCCGCGCTCGGCTCGATGTGCAGCACCTGCGACCGCGACACGCGGCAGAGCTCGGCAAGAATCCCAGGCACATCCTCGGGGCGCACATGCACGAGCACCTCGGACGTGTAGACAATGTCAAACGCCTCGTCGTCGAAGGGAAGGCGGCCGGTCGGCGCGCCGAGCGTGACGTGCCGGTCGATCCAGTCCTGCCCGGTCCACGCGAGCATGCCCTCGACCATCGTGGACGACTGGTCGTACCCGAACGCCTCGACGCCCGGCAGCTGCGAGAGGTTGCGCAGGTGCCGACCGACGCCGCAGCCGAACTCGAGGACGCGCAAGGGTCGATCAAGCGTCTCGGCGTGGCGGAGCATGTAGTCGACGAGCATCATCTCCTGGATGTGGTACCGCGGCTGGCGGCGTTTGCGCTCGTCGTACTCGCGGACCCACTCGCCGCCGTGGCGTTGCCACCACGCGTAATTCGCGGCCGTGCCCTCGGCAACCTCGACCGACTCAGGCGGCGTCGGCACGAATGCGGTCGCGCCTTCGTCGCCCGTGCCCACGAGCCCGAGGCCCTCTTTCGTGGCGATGTCATCACCCATCGGCGGGCTCCCCCTTGTCGCGCGTCACCCGGATGTTGACGGGCTGGTGGAACTTGTAGTGCACGGGCCGATCGACATCGCGTACCACGCGGAACGCCCCGCAACCGTCGATCTGATCGAGCAGCAGGTTGTCTGAGTAGTCACGCTCGCGCACCCGGTGCACCGCGACCGACAGCCCGAAGGGCCCCCGGCGAAGCAAGCACGGGAACTCGAACTCGACGGTCGCCGACTCGCCGGCCGCGAGCTCCGGGAGCACCGCGTGCTCGTCGAACGTGGTCGTGCCCATGAGGTCGACCCCGACCGCGTCGCGCACGAGGAACGAGACGCTCAGCCCCTCGCCCACCGGCTCGATGCAGCGCACGGTCACGGCGACCCGCACAGCCTGTCCGAATTGCACCGCCCGTGTCGGCTCGCCGGCCGAGTCGAGCACGTCGACGCGCTCGACCTGGACATGACCAACGCCGAAGCGGCGCTCACCGGCCACATCCGTCGCGCGGGCCTTCGCCTCGCCGAGCCGCTTCTCTTCCTCGATCACGCGGTCGGTCGTCTCGTCGCGCACGAGCTTGAGGTAGTGCTTGACGGCGTCGGACGAGGTGCCGACGAACATGCTCTTGCCCTTGCGGAGCACGAGCCCGCGATCGCAGATGCTGCGGACCTGCTCGGCCGAGTGGCTGACGTAGAGCATCGTGAGCCCGTCCTCGCGCATCTGACGCAGGCGGGCCATGCACTTGCTCTTGAAGCCCATGTCGCCGACGGAGAGGATCTCATCGACGATGAGCACGTCGGGCTGTACGGCGATGTTGACCGCGAACGCGAGCCTCGCGCGCATGCCGCTCGAGTAGGTCTTCACAGGGCGATCGATGAAGTCGCCGATATCGGCGAACGACGCGACGTCGTCGAAGCGCTCGATCATCTCGCGCTTTGGGATGCCCAGGATCGAGGCGTTCATGAAGACGTTCTCGCGTCCGGTGAACTCGGCGTTGAAGCCGCTGCCGAGCTCGAGCAGCGCCGCGACGCGGCCCGCGCGCCGCACCGTGCCCTCGCTCGGTCGCAGGATGCCCGCGAGCACCTGCAAGAGCGTGCTCTTGCCGGCGCCATTGCCCCCGAGCACGCCGACGGCCTCGCCGCGGTGCACGTCAAGGTCGACGCCGCGCACCGCCCAGAAGGGCGTCGAGTAGGTCTTGCGATGCAGCAGCGCCGCCTGCTTGAGGCGATCGGCGGGCTTGTCGAAGATGTCGTACCGCTTGCCGACGTTGCGCGCGGAGATCATAAGCGTGCGGTCGCGATCGGGCGCAGCCGGTTCGTCGCTCGACAGGTCGCGCGCGACCGAGCCGGCCATCTCGAGCCCGCGCTCGCCCTCGCCCGCGGGCTTGACCTCGGCGATCGCGCGGCCGCCGCTGCGCTTGGGGCGCGGCGCGGGCTTCGCCCCCGTGCGTTCGGGTTGCATGCCGGTCGAGCCAGAAGACAGATCAGAGGACATCCGCGAGCGCCCCCTTGCTCTTCATGAAGAACGCGAACCCGGCCTGCATCATCACGAGCCCGAGCAGCCAGACCAGACCGAGCGCCAGCCAGTTCGGCTGCACGCCGCGGAGCAGCACGTCCCGCGCCGCCTCGACGCACACGGTCATCGGCTGATGCTGGATGAACCAGCCCGCCGCACGCACGATCCACATCGACCCGCCCTCGGCGAGCTCGGCCGCCTTGCTCGCCGGGTAGATGATCGGCGTGAGGAAGAACAGGAACTGCGCGATGATCAGCCGGGCGATCTCGCGCGTGTCCTCGAGGAACACGTTCAGCGACGCGAGGATCCAGCCCAGGCCCAGCGCCATCATCAGCATCGGCGCGACCGCCACCGGCACGAGCCAGAACAGCGGGCTGACCTCCTGGTACAGCACCACGCGACCCGCGATAAGCAGGCCCAGCTCGAGCAGCGCGACGACCACGCCCGCGCCGAGCACCGTCACCGGCAGGATCTCCGTCGGGAAGACGAGCTTCTTGACGAACCGCGGCCGGCTCGTGATGACCGACGAGCACTTCGTCGCCGCGTCGGAAAAGACGCCGTAGACGATCAGCCCGCAGAACAGGAAGAACGCGTACTCGCCCCCCTTATCACCGAACCGCAGGCCGAGCAGCTCGCCGAAGACCAGCGCGTAGATCGCGAGGCGCACCAGCGGTGTGATCATCAGCCACACCCAGCCGAGCGCGGTGCCACGCGTGCGCTCGGCGATCTCGCGCCCGGTGAACTGGCGGATCATGTCACGCAGCGACCACAGGTGCCGCGTCATCGCCACGGGGCTCAGCAGCACCACGCCGCGCGGCCCGCTTGCCGCGTCGGGCCGATCCGGGATGGGCAGCGCCACCGTCAAGCCGTCCACTCCAATGACTGCTCGTATCCCTCTTCGACCAGCACCCGACCCGCGCACGCGTTGAAGATCTCGCGCTCACGCTCGCCGAAGTACTGCTTCCAATCGCCCGCGACGCCCTTGCGCACAAACGACGCGGCGTCCTGCTCGCCCGGCTTGCGCCCGCCCGACTTGCTCTCGAACGACGCCGCCTCGACGCACCGCGCCACCGTCGCCTCATCGCTCGCCACGCCCAGCGCCTCGAACAGCCGACGGACCGGCGTGTGCGGCGATTCGAGCATCTCCTCGTAGCGCAGCCGCACGCAGCGATCGCCAAAGAGCTCCTTGGCGCGTCGCCCCGATTCGATGCATCGCGCCCAGCGCGTCGCGTAGTGGTCGAGCATCCCGTCGCCCAGCAGCCGGGCCTCGGTGCCGTCCTGCTCGATGTGCGCCGCGTGCGCCGCCTCGCCCGCGGCCATGGAGCCGTAGGACTTCTCGTTCCACTTGCGGTTGCGCAGCATCATGAACGCGTTGCTCACCGCCACATCGCGCCCGTCGCGCACCACGTCGACGTACACCGCATCCGGGAACAGGCGGTGCAGCCGATCGACGCCCTCGCAGTACGCCTGCGGCGCCCGATCACCCAGCACGCGCGTTCGCCCGTCGGGCTTGCACGACAGGCGGAGCATCGACTCGACGATCCCCCGCTGGGCCGCAGCCAGGAGCTCGTCGCGCTCGATCCCGCCGAGCAGCCGGCGCGGGCTCGGCTCTTGCAAGAAGCGGTCCAGGGCCGACTCGTCGATCCATGTCGTCGCGTCGTGCGCACCGCCCACATACCCGGCCTCGCCACGGACCTTGATCTCCGGGTGCTCGCGGAGGATCCACCCCACCCACGTCGTGCCGGACTTCTGCGCGCCGGTCACGAAGCAGTACCCCATCACGCGGCCGAGCGCGTCGGCCGGCAGATCAGTCGTTGGCTCGGGCGCACGCTCGGGCTTCGGCTCCACCGCGACCGCCTCGCCGGCTGCCCCGTGCGTGATCGCCGCGTCGCCCTGCGGGCCCGGCGCGCGGAGGAGGTTGCGAAGCGTGCCGCGGATCACCACGCCCCGTCCTGCTCGTACCCGAGCGAAATCAGCTCGTCGCCCGCCACGTCCTTGAACACCGCCCGCTCGGCGTCGCCGAAGTGGTTCTTCCAGTCGCCCGCGACGCCCTTGCGTACGAACGAGTCCGGGTCGGCCTCGCCCGGCTTGCGCCCGCCCGACCGCGCCTCGAAGCTGTTCGCCTCGACGCACTTGCCCACCGCCGCGTCGTCCGCGTCCACGCCAATCGCCTCGAAGACGCGCTTCAGATGCGGCGCGGGGTCTTCGAGCAACGCCTCATAGCGCAGCTCGATGTAGCGCTCGCCGAACGTCTCGCGCGCCTTCAGGCTGCCCTGGGCTGTGGTGCGCCAGTTGGCGGCGGTGTGGCGCACCACCGCCTCGTTGAAGAGGGGTGCCGTCGGGCCCGTGCCCTCGACGTGGCAGGCGCGAGCCGCGGCGTACGCGGCATCGTCTTCCCACGCGCTCGGCTCTTCGCGTCGCAGCATGTGGAAGGCGTGGCTGACGCACGCATCGCGGCCGTCGCGGATGATCGCGATCAGCGACGCCTCGGGAAACAGCTTCTTGAGCTTCGCCGACTCGCGCAGGTAGAACATCGGCGTCTTGTCGCCCACCGCCTGAGTGCCCACGGGCGTGCGCAGCATCATGACCGCCTCGACCATCGCACGCCGCATCGCCAGATCGACCTCGTCCTCGCTCACGTCCGCCAGCCAGCTCTCGGCGACGGTGTGGAAGGACCCCCACTCACGCACCTGCTTGCGGTTGAGCCACTTCTCGCTTGAGCCCTGCACGCCCAGGAATCGGCCCGCGCTGCGGCAGATGACCTGGGGGTGCGAGTCGATCATCCAGCTCAGCCAGCTCGTGCCGCACTTGTGCCCGCCGGTGACGAAGAAGAAGGTCGGCAGCCACGTCCGGCGGCCGGCGAACCGGACGTGCTCGGGTGACGCGCTCGGCTCGGGCACCGCGACACACACGGGGGCGGAACGCTCGACAGCAGCGGCGGATTCGGTGCCAAGGTTCGACATGCGTGGGGGCATCCTGGATGCGGCTGGCCCGGGCGAAACCCGCGGCCGAGCCGGGTGGTCGTGTGGAGTCTGCGGAAGGCGGGCCCTCGCCGCCGCGTCGCGTCACCACGATAGCCTCAACCCGAGGTACGATCGCCCAAAACCGACAGCATCACCCACCCACGCGAGCGGAACCCGAACCCCTCGCCCACGCACGACTTAGCACCCAAACGCCGAAGCCGACCCCCCGACCGAACTCACCTGCGGAGCACCAGATGCCAGACGCCACACTCACCTTCCTCGGCCACGCCGGCTTCCTGATGACCGACGGCACCCACACCCTCGCGGTCGACCCCTTCCTCACCGACAACCCCGTCGCCACACACACACCCGAGGACATCGCCTGCTCACACATCGCCCTCACCCACGGCCACGAGGACCACTTCGGCGACACCATCCCCATCGCCAAGGCCAACAACGCCACCGTCATCGCTGCCTACGAGATCTGCAACCACTGCGCCGCCCAAGGCGTTGAGCACGTCGACCCAGGAAACCCCGGGGGCACGATCGAGACCCCCTTCGGCTCGGTGACCTTCACCCAGGCGTTCCACTCGAGCAGCTACCAAGGGAAATACATGGGTCAGCCCTGCGGCCTGGTCATCCGCATCGGGGGCAAGACCATCTACCACTGCGGCGACACGGCCCTGTTCAGCGACATGAAGCTCCTCGGCGAGCTCTTTCGGCCGGATATCGCCCTCATCCCCGCGGGCGACCGCTTCACGATGGGCCCCGCCCACGCGGCCAAGGCCGCGGAGCTGATCGGGGCCCCGATCGCCGTGCCCATCCACCACGGCACCTGGCCTCCCATCGCGGCCGACCTGTCCGCGTTCACGCCCGCCGGCGTCGAGGTCCGCCACATGGCAGCCGGCGACACGCTCACGCTCGGCTAGACCGATACCCCCACGACGGGGGCCGCTCGGCACGCTTGCCGTGGTGCTCGCCCGAGGAAACGGGCGTGCCGCATCGAAAACCCCCATCTTCCCGGTCTTGGGGTTGTCCCGAGCACGCGATTGGTGCACACTGCGATCCGGAATTGCGGGCTCCACGCGACGGTCGCGGGGGAGGAGTCCGCGGCCGATCTGGCCCCGGGAGGGTTTGCGCACATGTCATTTCGTCTCGCCTCGGCCGCGATCATTGCGATCGCGGGTTCTTCTGCCGCCACGCTCGCCCAGTCGGACACCCTGCCCGACGTGATCGTCCGTCAGTCCGACCTCTTCGACAACGACTTCTCGACCAACATCGAGCCCGGCCGAATCCACCTCCGCCTCTCCAACGGCACGGCCAACGTCGGCATCGGCAAGCTCCACCTCTACGGCGGCGCGGACAACGGCGACGGCACCCAGCAGGTCATCCAGCGCGTCTTCCGCGACGACGGCTCCTTCTGGGAGCGCACCGCCGGCAACTTCGTCTACCACCCCACCCACAGCCACATCCACTTCGAAGCATGGGGACAGTACCGCCTCCGCGAGATCCTCCCCGGCGACGGCGTCGGGCCCATCGTCGCCGAGGGCGAGAAGACCTCCTTCTGCATCATCGACCTCGGCGTGTACGACAGCTCGCTGCCCGGCTTCCCGCCCAGCGGCGAGTTCCGCAACTGCGGCAGCACCGTCCAGGGGCTGAGCATCGGGTGGATCGACGTCTATTCCAAGGGCCTGCCCGACCAGAACATCGACATCACCGACGTGCCCCAAGGCGAGTACTGGCTCGAGTCCGAGGTCGATCCCGAGAACCACGTCCTCGAGTCCGACGAGACCAACAACATCGCCCGCATCAAGGTCACGATTCCCGACTTCGGCGATCCCGGCGGCGGCGGCGACCCCGACGGCTACGAGCCCAACGACTCGCGCACCGAGACCGCGAACCGACCCGTCGGCACCGCCAAGAGCCCGAACCTCGGCCCCGCCGGTCCGCAGACCACCATCACCGATCTCTCGATCCACAACTCAGGCGACAACGACTACTACCGCTTCTACATGAACCACACCGGCGGCGGCAACGACTTCGTCCGCATCGACTTCAACCACTCGGCCGGCGATCTCGACATGCAGCTGCTCAACGCCGACGGCCAGGTCCGCGACACCTCGCAGGGCACCAGCAACTCCGAGGTCATCTCCATGAACGGCCGATCCGCGGGCTGGTACTACCTCCGCGTCTACGGCTACAACGGCGCGACCGGCTCCTACTCCATGACCATCGACCCGTCGGAGAACAGCGCCCCCTCCATCAGCGTGCTCAACCCCCCGGCTGGCGACATCCCGCTCATCCACGGCAACGAGACCTACGACATCACATGGTCCGCGACCGATCCCGAGAACGACGACCTCTGGGTCAGCGTCTGGGCCAACACCTCGCCCGCGTTCGACGGCAATGAGGTCTTCCTGCCCACCAGCATCAACACGCCCGCCAGCCAGGGCTTCTACATCGTCAACTCCGCCTACCTCGACCCCGGCACCTATTACCTGCACGCCCAGGTGACCGACGGCGGCACGCTCGCCGGCGACTGGTCCACCGGCACCATCACCTTCAACGAGCCCGCCTGCTCCCCCGCCGACGTGACGACCACCGGTCTGTCCAACGGGCAGGGCGACGGCGTGGTCGATCTCTCCGACTTCAGCTACTACCTCGGCCTTTGGGGCAACGCCGACGCCGCGGCCGACCTCACGACCGACGGCACCGCCAACGGCATCCCCGATGGCTCCGTGACCCTCTCGGACTTCTCCTTCTACCTCGGCCTTTGGGGCGCCGGCTGCCCGTAACGCCGGCTGCGGCCTGAACGACCTTCATCCACGCACATCACGCCCGGAGCTTTCCATCGGAAAGCTCCGGGCGTTGTCGTTCCGAGGGCTCCGTCTGCCCGTGAGGGTCGCGATCACCCCGTCCGACCCGCCTCGGCGGCCCGCGCGTCGCGGGGACCGCTGAGAATCCGTCCCCACTTACCCAGTGTCACGCAACCGTTGCCGCCGGGGGCCGAACCGACCTGGTGGTTGAGGTCTCTTTGCTCCCAACCGCGATCCGTGATGCGCTTGCCTTGAGCACGCGGCCCGGCGGCCGAACCTGTTGTGGAACGCCCGCCAAACGCCCCGTGCGATAACCTGGTGTTCGGAGCCGATTTTCGGCTGCTGTCCGCCAAATCGGCTTGTTCTGATCCGATCGTGTGGAATGGATAAAGTCCGCCCATTCGGGGGACCCATTTGGGAGTTTGACCGTGGCGGTCGCGGAGCCGATGGCTACATTGGCTCCCGCGGCCGCAGCGGATGGGGTGGTTGCCAGCACGCCGATTGCGTGTTTGCGTACGGTCTTTGTTTACATGCACTAGTCGCACGAGCTGGGTAGTGCCAACGCGTTGTGTACGGGAGTCAGCAGATGAGCCATGGAATGAACCAGACTGAGCGGGGTGGATCGGCGAGCAAGATCGCGGCGCTTGTGGCGTCGGCCGGTGCGGTCGCGGCGTGCGTCGCGGTGTCGGGTGTCGGGCGCGACGCGCAGTCCGCGGGCGTCCAGCCGAGCAGCGTCGTCAATGCTTCGGGCACGGGCGACGTCCCCGTCTTTGCCTGTTTCGCGCCCGACGGCGTGGCAACCCCCGAGCAGATCGCGGCTGTCCAGGCGATCGTGGATGCGTCGCTGGTTGACCTCCGCTACAACGAGAACTCCAGCTGGACCGGCCAGGGCCAGGGCACCACGCTGACCTGGTCGCTCGTGCCGGACGGCCTGTCGATCCCCAGCGGCATCGGCGAGGGCACACAGACCTCGACACTCTTCAGCACCATGGACGCCAAGTTCGGCGGCAATCGCGCCCTCTGGATCAGCCTGCTCGACCAGTCCTTCCAGCGCTGGGGCGAGGTCTCCAACAACACCTACGTCTTCGTCAACAACGGCACCGACGACTGGGACGACGGCGCCGGCTGGGGCACCGCGGGCAACGACGCCACCCGCGGCGACATCCGCATCAGCATGAAGAACCTCTTCAACCAGCAGGGCGGCACCCTCGCGTACAACAGCTTCCCGACCAACTCCGACATGGTCCTCGACTCCAACGAGAGCTGGCAGTCCAGCGGCGCCAACTTCCGCTTCATGCGCAACATCATCATCCACGAGCACGGGCACGGCCTCGGCTTCGCGCACATCTGCCCCATCGCCGGCATCAGCCTCATGGAGCCCTTCCTCAACACGAGCTTCGACGGGCCCCAGCACGACGACATCCGCGCCGTCCACCGCGGCTACGGCGACCAGTACGAGCCCAACGACTCGATCGGCATCGCCGCGGACCTCGGCACGCTCACCACGGGCGTCACCACGCCCAGCACGCTGCCGTCGCCCGCGGTGTCGTTTACCTCGGCGACCAGCCTCGACGACAACTCCGACCGCGACTTCTACCGCATCAACTTCGCCGTGCCCGCCGAGCTGAGCGTCACCGTCACGCCCATCGGCCGCACGTACGACGACTCGGACCAGTTCGGCAACGGCAACTGCGGCTCGGGCAACCCCATCGACTCGCGACAGATCCACGACCTCCGCCTGCGCCTCCTCAACAGCGGCGGCTCGGTCATCCTCGACGTCAACGCCAACGGCCTCGGCCAGAACGAGTCGTTCACCGGCCAGCTCGTCGACCCGGGCGAGTACTTCGTCCAGATCCTCGCGGCCAACAGCGCCAACTTCAGCCAGATGTACAACCTCAGCTTCGACGTCGCCGACGCACCCGAGTGCGCCACCGATCCCGAGTGCGACGACGGCGACCCGTCCAACGGCGTCGAGGTCTGCGTCGACGGCGTCTGCGTCACGCTGCCCTTCCCCGATTGCAACAACAACGGGCTCGACGACGACTGGGAGATCGCCAACGGCGTCGCCGAGGACTGCAACAACAACGGAATCCCCGACTTCTGCGACCTGCTGGACATCTCCTTCGCCGCCTCCAGCGGCAACCTCTCGCCCATCGGCAACGGCGACCCCGCCAGCTACACCTTCCTCGGCACGCCCAGCGCCACCTCCGATGTGGACCTGACCTTCGACGCGCTGGGCGACTTCAGCTCGGCGAGCGAGGTCATCGAGGTCTTCGTCGGCGGCGTCTCCACCGGCACCATCTTCAACCTCAGCATCGGCAACGACTGCACGACGTCGGCCGACACCCTCACCGTCAGCGCCGCCGACTGGAACAACGCACGCAACCCTGCGGGCGATGTTGACGTCCAGCTCGTCGCCGCCACCAGCGTGAGCTCCACGCTCTGCAATCCGACGCCCAGCCGCATCTCGGTGCTCGCCGAGTACCAGGCGAACTCCTCCGAGACCGATGACAACATGAACGGTGTGCCCGACTCCTGCGAGCAGGGCGGCAACCTCTGCGGCCCGGCCGACGTGACCACCGACGGCACGTCCAACGGTATCCCCGATGACGCCGTCACCCTCTCGGACTTCTCTTTCTACCTCAGCCTCTGGGGCGCCGGCGACATCGCCGCCGACCTCACGACCGACGGCACCGCCAACGGCATCCCCGACGGCTCGGTGACCCTCTCGGACTTCTCCTTCTACCTCGCCCTCTGGGGTGCGGGCTGCCCGTAATCCGAGCCGTTCACGCCGACCACGCCGAGACACCACTCGGCATCGGTTGACCGCATTACAACCCACAACCCCCGCCCTCGCAGGCGGGGGTTTTTCTTTGCGCCGTCACCCCACGTCATCCGCCGCACCGTTGGCACCGACCGGCGAGCCGCAGGACGCGGCACCCCGCTCAGGGCACGACGCCAAGCGCCCATTCGAACTTGTGCACCGTGCCCTCGGCAACAACGCGAACGCCGGCAAACCGCGCCCGCTCATCGCCCTGCGCATCGGTGCGCATCAGCACCAACGAGCCCGGCGCCGGAAGGGGTCGCTCGGCATCGCCCGGCCGCATCCAGCGGACACGAATCGGCGCATCCACAGCGCGCTGCGCGTAGAGCAGCACCTCGGGGCGAGCCTCGATCATGCCGTCGGCCCAGACCTCAACGGGATCGACCGTGCCGCGCGCCGCATCGATCGCCGCGGCAACCGCCAGGCCGGCGTCTTGTCCCGAGGACCGCCGCTGATCGCGCTCGAAGAACTGTCCGTACCACACCGCGAGCAGGGCGAGCACGAGCGCCAAGACCGCGGGCCGACCGAGCATGAAGGTGTTGGCGAGGCGAGCCCGGTGCGGACGGAAACCGCCGCGCGAACCATCAATCAGATACCCCACCACGACCACCACCAACGGCGCCACGGGCAGCATGTACCGCGGGTTCGACACGCCCGCGATCGTCATGAGCACACCCGCGGCGAGCACGCCCAACGTCGCCGCCCGCGCGAAGCCTCGGGCTCGGTGCATCGGCTCACCCGCCGCGTCCGGCCCCCAAGGAAAGAGCAGCGCCAGCGACGCCGGCAACGCCATCACGAGCATGACGGGCAACAGCGCGAGCACGTCGAGCGCCTTGCCTGATTCCCACAAAAACGCGCCCGGGCTCTGCGCGACGATCGGCTCGCCGGCGTTGGAAAGCGTGCGAAGACGTGCCGCCGTGGCAAGCGCGATGCCCCCTACGACAACGGTCGGCAGCGCGATCGCGACCGCAACACCCGGCTTCAGTACAGCCCGCCACGATCGCGCGACACACAGGCCGCCCAACGCCGCACCAAGCACGATCAGCCCGGCGGCCGGCCCCTTCGCGAGCAACGCGACACACAGCCCAACGCCAGCAACCGCGCCAACGGCCAGCCCGCGACGCCGCTCGATCAGCAGATCAACCAGCCCCAGGCACGCAAGCCCGACACCGAGGTTGTGCACCGCCTCGATCTCCGCGGCCCGGCCCGACTCCCAGGTCCACGGCAGCAGCGCCATCGCGCACCCGGCGGTCCACGCGTATCGCCACCCAAACCATCGGCCCGCGAACCACCACACACCGAGCGCAAGGAACGTCGCGGCCCCGGCGCTCACCGCACGCACCGCGAACTCGGTCTGCCCGAGCACCACACTCGACGCCGCGAGCGCCCACGGCACACCCTGCGGCTTGCGCACATAGACACGCTCAAAGAGCCGAGTCACCAGCCAATCCCGCTCGGCTGCGGGCGCGTCGAGCCACTCCCACGCCACGCCCACGCGGTGACCCTCGCTCATGCTTAGCCCGGTCGCGCCCAGGCCGATCCAGTACGCGAGCACGGAGCACGCGGCGATCGCCAGCACGTGCCATACGCGCGGCCGGCTGGCGTTCACGTGTCGTCTCGTGGCGCGCCCCAGCCGCCCTCGGGCGCGACCAGTTCGCCGCCCGACTCGAACGCCTCCTCGATCGGCCCACGGATCGCATCAAACGTCGGCTTCATCTTCGGGTTGCGCTCCGGGTCGTGCCGAAAGTCCTGGGCCTCCGCGAACGCCTCATCGACCGGCTCGTCCTGCACGATCGTGCGGTAGAGCATGAAGAAGCAGCCCGTGCGCTCGCTGCCCGCGCCGCAATGCACGAGAATGGGGTGGTTCGCCGGGTCGTTGACGATGCGCAGCGCCTCGAGGTACTGGGCCGGGTCGCCGGTCGCGTCGCCCTCGAGATCGAAGACGATCCGCTCCACGCCCATCGCGTCGGCCACGCGCTGGGCCCGGCGGTCCTCTCGGGTGCCCGGCTCCCACGCGCCGAAATCGACGATGGTCCTGATCTCACGCTCGTTGATGACCTTGCGAAAGGCCGCGGGCGTGAGCTTGCCCGACCGGTAGATCGAGCCGGCCTCGACAACGCCGAAGTTCTTCGGGAACACGTTCGGCACGACGCCCACGACGACGAACCAGACGGTCAGACCGATGACGGCCGCGAT
This sequence comes from uncultured Phycisphaeraceae bacterium, assembly GCA_964415125.1. GTDB lineage: Bacteria > Planctomycetota > Phycisphaerae > Phycisphaerales > UBA1924 > CAYQAD01. The sequence continues at coordinate 20,261 of CAYQAD010000015.1, forward strand.
GATGATCGCGTTGCGGGTGAACTTGAAGAGGTTGAAGGGCTCGCGCTGCTTCGCGGTGGTGTTCGACTCGGCCATGCCGCGATGGTATCTCCCGCGGGCGGGCGGGAGCCCCCACCCGCCGCGGATGCCGTACGCTTGTGACCGATGTCCGACACGCCCCCCAGCGCCTACCCGGAGCCGGTGCTCCGCCTGATCGACGAGCTCGCCAAGCTGCCCGGCATCGGCCGCCGCTCGGCCGAGCGGCTCGCTTTCCACCTCCTCAAGGCCACGCCCGCCGAGGCGATGGAGCTCTCCAAGGCCGTCGCCGACCTCAAGCAGCGCGTCCGGCATTGCGGCGTCTGCTTCAACCTCGCCGACGACTCGACCTGCGCCGTCTGCGCCGATGACCGCCGAGACCGCGCCACCGTCCTCGTCGTCGAGCAGCCCAAGGACCTCATCGCCCTCGAGACCACCGGCATGTTCGGCGGCGTCTACCACGTGCTGATGGGCCGGCTCAGCCCGCTCGACGGCATCGGGCCCGACGAGCTCACCGTCGGCGC
>CAYQAD010000016.1:0-20499 GCA_964415125.1 uncultured Phycisphaeraceae bacterium
GGAACTCGAGCGTGTCGCCCGTCGCGCAGTAGTACTCGACGTGGCACTGCCCGCACACGTATGACCGCATCTCCTGACGCGTCGCGTCGCGGTTCGGGTCGTAACGCTCGGCCCGGCTGCCGCGACGCCAACGCTCCACGCTCGGCAGGTGCGGCACCGGCTCGTCGCCCTCCGCAAGCGCCGCGATACCAAGGATGAAGCCCGGCCGCGTCACACGCACCGCCATCGTCTTCGGATCATGGCAGTCGATGCACGACACCGGGTGCGCCTCCCCATCGATCAGCGAGGCATGCCCCTCCGGCACGGGCTGGCCCGCAAACTCCCCGGTGAACCCGCCCACCGGCGGCTGCGGCACGACCGGCTCGTTCTCATCCGGCGTGCCATCGGGCATCGTCTTCAGGATGCCAAGCACATCCTGGTACTTCATCGTGCTGACCTCTTCAAAGCCCCGGATCACCGCGTCCATGTTCAGCTCAGCCGCGAGCGAAGCGTCATCAGTCGGTAGCCCCATCGCCTCACGCCCGACCTTGTGATACATCACCGTCGTCGACGCATGGCAGTGCAGGCACGCGCCCGCCTGCTGCTTCTTTGTCACCCGCTCGGTCACGCCCTGGTCGTAGAGCATGTACGCATGCCCCCGCGCCTCGCGATAATCAATGCTGAACGCGTACCCCGCGTACAGCCGCTTGAGCCACGGCTGATGGTCGAGCTTGCTCGCCGGCATCGCACTGCTGCCGCCGTAAAACTCGTCCCCCGCCGTCGCCTTGTACCCGTCGAACTGGTGCGGCCAGTTGAGCCCCCAAGGCTCCGGGTCCACGCTCAGCTCGTTCAGCTCCGCGACCCGCACGAACGGCTGACGCGCATCCTGCTTGTGCCCGAACATCGTGATCAGCACCCATGTCACGAGCAGGGTGCCCACGACGGCAACCACAAAGACAAGCCCGAGCAGGAGCGCACGCCCCGGGCGTTGGATTCGAGAAGTCGCCTGTTGTGCCTGCGTTGTCATCGGTACACCTCGTCGTCATACAGCCGGCGTCATGCCGACCGTCGGCCGTTAGTCTCGCTCAGAAATGCCGGACGTCCGCCCCGCGTGCCCCACATCGCCGTGGCAGTGCACGCACAGCTGCATCTCGCCGCCCGGCTCAATCGGAAGCATGTGATTCACATAATCGGCGTGGCAGTGCAAGCACGCGTCCTGCGTCACGCGGCGGTTCCGACCCTTGATGCGGATCGGCTCGGGGAACCCGCCGGTCGTAAACGCCAGCGAGTGGAAGAACCCGTTGTCCGCCTTCGTGATCCACTTGCCCGCAAAGTCGTGCGGCAGGTGGCAGTCGTTGCACGTCGCCACGTTCGAGTGGCTCGAGTTCACCCACCCGTCGTAGTGCTCCTGCATCACGTGGCAGTTCGCACACGACTCGGGGTTGTTCGTCAGATACGCCGTCCCCTCGCCATACCCGAACGTAAACGCCCCGAGCCCGCCGAGCACCCCCAGCGCGATCGCGCACAGCACCGACAGCACGGCAACAGCACGGGTTGGTTTGGCGATCCCATTGGCCTTCGCGGAGGCCGTCTCGTCGGTCGTCTTCGCAGTCGTCGCGGCTTGTGCAACGGGGTCGCTCACACCGGTCTCCTGTCAGGCCGCACCATTGTAGCAATCTGGATGAAGATATGCACTTACTCGAATATCGGCTTCTTCGGCGCTCTGCTTGAAAGGCACGCCAGCCCCATGACCACGGCCTGCGACGCCACGAAAACCGCGAGCCAGAACAGCCCGCCGTCCATAAAGCCGTACGCATGCAGCCCAACACCGAGCAGGTTCGTCCCGAACCAGCTCCACATCGTCACGACGTTGCCCGCCACCGCGAGCACCGCGATGCCACGCGCACGGATCATGCCGCCCCACCGGGCGTGCAAGATGATCGCGTTGATCAGCACCACCAGCGCCGCGCCGTTCTCCTTCGGGTCCCACCCCCAGAACCGACCCCACGACTGATCCGCCCAGATCCCGCCGAGCACCGTGCCCACGAAGCTCAGCAGCAGCGCGAAGCACACCACGCCGTACACCATGCGAATCATCGCCCGCTCCCGCTCGGGCGTGATCGCCGACGTCACCACACGCCCGATCAGAAACACCGACGCGATCGCACCGGCCAAAAACGTCGCCGAATACCCGAGCGTGATCGTGATCACGTGCGTGGCAAGCCAGAAGTTGCTGTCCAGCACCGCCTGCATCATCTGCATGGTGTCGCCGTCGTTGCCAAGGTTGTGCGCGATCACAAGCGTGCCCGCGCCGATCGTCGCCGAACCCAGAACCGCAACCCCAAGCGGATACAGCCGCTCCATGACCACGCCGGCCAGCGCCGCTGCCCACCCGACGAAGATCGCCGACGAGTACAGGTTCGTCACCGGCGGCCGATCCGTCAGGTAGATCCGCAAGGCGATCGCCACCGTGTGCACCAGCACCGCCGCGACCAACAGCGAGAACGACCCAACCCGCACCCGCTCCGCCCAGCGCCCCCCATCCGTACCCGCCTCATGCCGCGAACGCAGCATGAACGACGCACACACCCCCAGAAACGCCAGCACATACACCGCGATCGCACCGCTAAACAGCGACGCCCGGTTGAACAGCACCTCGAGCCGTGTCCGCCGCATCACATCCGGCATCGACGCATCGAGCAGCTCGGTGTACGACCCGAGCGCCGAGTTAAATGTCTCCGCATCACCCTCGCTCGCCGCCGTCATCATCGTCGCGAGGAACGCGACACTCGGGTGCGGCGTGTCGCTCACACGATCATCGAGAAACGCCTCGTGGAACGGCCGCCACTCGCCCTCCGCCGACAAGGGCGGCACCATGAACGGCTCACGCATCTGCGCGTGCGACAGCACCGCGTTCACCCGGCGATGCAGCTCCAGCACCGCGAGCTGAAACCGATCCCGATCGCGCGGCTCAACACCCGCCGCCATCTGCGCCTGCTCGGCAATCTCGCCCCACACCGGCTCGATCGCCGCCAGCGGGATTCGCCCACCCTCCTCCGGCGACCGATCGAGCATCGCCAGCACGTCCGGATGGTCCACCCGCACCGTCGCGAGCCCAGACACCCGCGTCGGGTTCGCCACAAGATCCAGCAGATACCGCGTCGCCGCGACCTCTCCCTCCTCCGTCCGAACCTGCTGCCGCCCGCCCGACACCATGAGCATCGACCGCGCCGCGGTGTCGAGCGGCTTGATCCGCCCGCCCGCCGACACCGGCAGCTCCGCAAACGTCTCCAGGTCAAACTCATCCGCGGGCATCGGCCGCAGCAGCGCGCCGCACGCCACCAACACGCCGATCACGCCAACCACGAAGGGCCAGCCGCGCTGCACCAACGGCGGCGCCTCGCCCGCCGGGCGCGCCGGCACCCCGGCCGTCACCGGGCCATGCTTCACCCGCCGCCGGAGGAACGCCGTCAGCGTCTGCCCAAAGTGCCACGCCATCCCACCACCGACCAGCACACACGCGACGTAGGGCAGCAGCCACCCAGGATTCCGCACGACCTGCAGCACGGTCCCACTACCATCCGGCTTATACGACGACTGGTAGAACGTCATCCCGGCGAACCGAAGCGGGTTGTTCATCCAGATGCGCACCTCGCGATCCGTGCCCCGCGCAGGATCAACAAGCCGCACGTCGCTCGAGAAGTTCCGCGCGATGTTCGTCCCGGTGAACCGGTCGTGCCGGAAGTCCCGCAGATGAAGCGTGAAGGGCAGATACGTCCGCGCATAGCGCAGCGAGACGCCGTACGCCACGTCCCCAACCTCCACACGCTGCGCCTCGACCAGCGCCGCCGACACCATCCACGTCCCGAGCTCCCGCCCATCACGGATCAGCGTCACGTACGCCGCGGGTGTGTCCGTCTGCGCACCCTCAACCCCCGTGACTCTGGGCTTGCCCTCGGCACGCGCCTCGAGCCCGATCCCCGCCGTCGCGGCCGTCTGCCCATGCGCGTGAAATAGATCCGCGTTGGCCATCCACCGATCCACCCGCACCGCGAACGCCAGCCGATCGTCCTCGATGACCTCGCCCGAACGCGCCGCCTCCGCCAGCATCCAGCCGGGCACCGTCACGACCACATCGTGCCCCGCATCGCTCGGATCGATGATCGCAAGCTCCGCCTCGCGCACATCCTCGACAAACGAGCTGCTCGCGCCCTCGTCGATCGACATCAACCCCTCGTCGGCCAGGAACCCCGTGACGAACTCGCCCGCCAGCAGCACGATCAGCCCCGCGTGCAGCACGAGCACGCCGATGCGCTTCCGCGTCGCCTTGAACCGGATCGCGTGCGCCGAAAGCAGATTCACGATCATCAGCGCCGCGATCGTCAGCCCGCCCGGCATCGGCACGCGCAGGCCCGTGTCCTCGATGGGCACGAACAGCCCGGGGTCGGCCATCGCGATCCACGAGCGGAAATACTCGTCGACCGCCTGCCACACGCCGAGCTTCGTCTGCGCAATCGTCCCCACAAAGATCAGCACCAGCGCGAGCGACAGCAGCACCACCGTCAGCCGCAACGACGCCAACACTTCAACACTCCGCCGCATGATTCATTGCCCCCGATGGTCTCGCCGCCCTAGTCGCCAAGCCCCGCGATCGACCGCGCCATGCCGAACACATCCGCCTGGATCCGATCGGCCACGTCGCCCTCGGCCACGGTCGTGCGCACAAACCACATCTGATCGATCGACTCGTCGTACACGCCCGCCGCCAGCATCACGCCAGCCGCCGACTCGATCCGCGCCTCGTACCCGTCGTACCCCGGCGCCGAGAACCGTGTGATCGCCGACTCGAGCTCCGCCTCCGCGATCGGCCCAACGCCCATCTGCCCGCGCCACCGGTTGATGTTCGCCAGGTCGCCACCAACGCGCCCGCCGAAGCGCGTCACCGCCACCTCGGCCAGCGCAACCGATCCTTCCGAGTCCGGCGTCGCCGGCACGACATACGTCGCAAGCCGCATCTGCCGAGGCATCGGATCCTCGACCCAGCCCGCCGGCACCGTCCAGGGCCGATCGGCCCCGGGCGCCGTGGCCGCAGTCGCCGCCAGCGCGTCCGGCGACGCCGCCCCGCCAGCATCCCCGTCCGACTCCGGCACCCGCTCGACGCCCTTGGCAACCTCGTGCGACGCAACCCCCTCACGCTCGCAACCCGAAGCGACGACCAACGCGCAAGCCATTGCCAACGCAGCCGTTGCATTCAGTGCACAGCAGTGACGCCCAGCGATCCCCCGGGCACGATCAGCATGAAACCTCAACATAGTGGACAAGCATATCCACTTACGGTGCCCCGTGCGCCCCGCGCTCGCCGAAAGGGCCCCGTCGGCAACTCACAGCACGCACCCCACCCGCCGACGGACACCCCGCCCGCCTCGCGTCACGCGTCGCCGTCCTCCGCGGGCAACGCCTCGCCCGTCAGCTCATACCGAATCCGCTCGCCCAGCAGCCGCTCCAGGCTCGAGGGCTTCTGCCCCAGCTCCTCGATGCGATCCCGCGCCGCCTCCAACGACAACCCCTCGTACCGCACGAGGTACGCCGCGTACAGCACGCGCACGCGGCCCCCACTCCCGCAGTGCACGAGCACGTCGCCGCCGTGCGCATGGAGCGCCTCAGCAAACGCGTCAACATCCTCCGGGCTGTACCCATCACTCCCACCCAACGGCAAGTGCGTGTAGCCCACACCAAGCTCGCCCAACAGCTCCGCCTGATCGAACGCCAGACGATCGATCTCACGCTGCGTCCGGCAGTTAACCACCGAGTACGGCCCCTTCGTCCGCAGCGCCCGAAACTGCTCCGGCGCAAGCTGACCCGCCAAGATCACACGCCCACTCCGATACAACGTCGCCTCACTCGGTGCGGCAGCCGCCGGCGTCGCGGTCTTCGCCGGGGAACCACACCCGCCAAGCCCACCCACCAACACCAACCCACCAATCGACCACACAGCAGCACTCTTGAACATGACGACTCCTCCTTCCAACCCAGGCACGACTCAACCCAGGCACGACCGCGCCCGCGTGACATGATCTCGTCAGCCTCGCACAAACCCGCTGTCACTGCGTCGCAACCGCCGGCACCAACCCTCCCGCGTACGCTAGGGCTTCTGCCAAGGAGTGACGCAACAGTGGCCCACTTCCGCATCGTCACCGACATCGCCGCCCCGCCCGAGATCTGCTTCGACCTCGCCCGCGACATCGACTTCCACACCCACTCATTGCGCAACACCGCCGAGCGCGCCGTGGCCGGCCGAACCACCGGGCTCATCGAGCTGGGCGAATCGGTCACCTGGGAAGCCCGGCACCTGGGTGTCCGCCAAAGGCTCACCGCCGAGGTGACCGCCTTCGAGCCGCCCATGTACTTCCGCGACGTCATGACCCGCGGCGCGTTCCGCGCTTTCGCACACGACCACCGCTTCGAACGCCGCAAGTCCCACACACGCATGACCGACGACATCGAGTACCACGCGCCGCTCGGACCGCTCGGCCGCCTCGTCGAGCGCCTCTACCTGACCGCCTACCTCAGGCGCCTGCTCGAGCAACGCTGCGAAGCAATCAAGCACGAAGCCGAACGCCGAACCCAACACCAAACCCAACACCAAACCCAACACCACGGCAAATACCAAGCCAAGCACCACACCCAAAGCCAACCTCCGCCATAAACCAGCCAACATTGCTCTTTCTTCTCGCTGCGCTCTGCGCCGGCGCCCGACCGGCCGATCGTCATTCAAACCGCCCGCCCCCTCTGGTACCCTCTCGCGACTCTCAGTATCCAACCAAGGAGTCACCATGCGACCGATGTCGTCCATGACCACAACCCTCAGCACCGCCCTCACCACCGCCATCGTCGCCCTCTCGGCCACCGCTTACGCCGAGCCCTGCCACTGCGCCGACCTCGTCGAAGACGGCGTCATCGACGCCGCCGACCTCCAGCAATACCTCGCCCTCGCCGACGCCGCAGACCCACGCGCCGACTTCGTCGCGCCCTTCGGCCAGGTCGACTTCTTCGATCTGCTCAGCTTCCTCGAGCTCATGGAGACCGACCCCGTCGAGCCCAACATCCTCTGGCTGAGCTTCGAAGACACCAGCTGGTACATGCTCCCCGCCTACGGCCAGGACGCCGTCGCCACACCAAACCTCGACAACTTCTTCCCCGAAGCCGTCCGCTTCGATCGCGCGTGGTCCACCGCGCCCGTCTGCTCGCCCGCCCGCTCGACCATCATCAGCGGCGCCTACGCCACGACCTACGGCAGCGACTATCACCGCCGCGCCGTCAACGTCCCCGAACAGCAATACTTCTTCCCCCGCCTCATGCGCAGCGCCGGCTACTACGCCACCAATAACCAGAAAACCGACTACAACGCCGTCCAACCCGCAAACGCATGGGACCGCAGCAACGACTCGGCAACCTGGACCGCGAGCGAACGTGCAGGCCGACCATTCTTCAGCGTCTTCAACAGCGGCCACTCCCACCAGGTCCGCATTCGCTCGTTCCACACCGACGGCCGCCGCGACTTCGACGCCATGGGCATCACCCCCACCATGCCCCCCTTCGGCCCCGACGGCCCCGACGCCTACTCCGACTACCAGTTCCACCTCGAGAGCATCCTCGGCATCGACACCTGGGCCGGCCTCCACCTCGACCGCCTCGCCCAGGAAAACCTCGAAGACGAAACCATCGTCTTCTTCTTCAGCGACCACGGCGGCCTGCTCCCACGCAGCAAGGGCTACATCTTCGAGACCGGCCTCCGCATCCCGTTCGGCGTCCGCGTCCCCGAACGCCTCCGCTGCCTCCTGCCCGACGACCTCCGCGGCAGCGTCGGCGCATCGAGCGAACGCCTCGTCGGCTTCGTCGACTTCGCCGCAACCGTCCTCAGCATCGCCGGCGTCGACGCACCCTCCTATATGCAGGGCGAACCCTTCCTCGGCAAGCTCGCCACCGAGCCCCGAGAGTACCAGTACGCCTTCATGACCAACCGCTGGGCCCACTTCCTCCCGGACCGCGCCGTCACCGACGGCAAGTACAAGTACATCCGCCGATTCCTCCCCTACCGCGCACACGCCAACCGCGGCAACTACCAGTGGGGCATGCCCGCCGCCATCGAGTGGGACGTCTACGCCCTCGAAGGCCCGCCCCAGGGCGGCCCGCAACAGCCCCAGTGGATGGCCCTCTACGAGCCCGACGCCTACCTCAACCAAGCCGAGATGCTCTTCGACATCGAGGCCGACCCCTTCGAGCTCAACGACCTCTCCCAGGACCCCGCCCGCGCCGCCGACCTCGCAAGACTCCGCGACAACCTCCGCATCAACATGAAACGCACCCGCGACCTCGGCCTCTTCCCCGACAGCATGCGCGACTCCTTCGCAGGCACCCCCATCTACAACTGGGTCCGCAACAACAACTACAACGTCAGCAAACTCATCGACGCCGCGTGGCTCGCCAGCGACCCATCACCCACCGACATCCCAACCCTCGAAGCCCACGTCACCAGTGGCGACCAGGCCCTCGAGTTCTGGGGCGCCGCAGGCTTCGCGATGCTCGCCGCCAAGGGACAACTCGCCGCCGCCGACCTACCCGCCTCCCTCATCGCACTCAGCGCGAGCCCCAACACCCAGATCGCCGCAGCAGCAGCCGAAGCACGCGCCCTCGCCGGCGACCCCGGCGGCATCGACGACCAGGTCACCCGCACCGTCGCCAACGATAACTACGCCTACTCCGCTCTCGAAACCCTCTCACGCTTCCCCGCCGCACGCGCCGAGATCCTCTCCCGAAGCACCCCCCTCCGCCCCGTCCGCACGACCAACTACCGCGCCCGAGCCGTCCTCATCAACATCGGCCTCTGGCCCGCCGCCGACCTCTACCTCAACGCCTACGACCTCGGCCTGCAAACCAACCAGGCCGTCATGTCCATCGGCCCGCTGCCCTAGCTCCCCGACCACGGCCGCACGATCCAACACAGCCCAACCGCGCCCCGCCACCGCCGACGCACTACGGCAGCAGCACCGACGCCTCCCCCTCGCTCGGCAAGCCGCACGCCGACGCCGTCCCAAAGAACCGCAGCCGGTGCGCCGCCACCAATCGATACACCCCGTCCCGGATCACCCGCGGGCACAGCCCCAGCACCGCACCAATCACGCCGGACACGCCCCCGAGCCGCCGCAGGACAAACACCACCGCGTCGCTGCGAACCAGACAACGCCCGGCATCCCCGGCGCCCGTCGCCCCGGTCCAAACCACAATCGTCGATCCGTCATCATGGCGCGCCACCTCCGGCATCGCCGCGCACGTCTCGCCCCCAAGCGGCGCGAAGCGAAACGCCCGCCCCCTGTCCCGCGCCATAAGCACCCGAACCGTCCGGCTGCACAGCCCGCACCCGCCGTCATAGAACACAATCGGATGGCCCACCGCACCCATGCTCCTCACCCACCTCCCAGCGCTTCAACCGCTACAAGCCCGTCGCCGACAACGTCAATCCTGTGCGACGCCATCGCGATTGGCGCCTCCTCCGAAACACCCGCAAACCCCGCCGCCCCCAACAGACCATCGTCCACCGCGTCCACCTCCGCATCGCACAGCGGCCAGGGGTCATGGTAGATCCGACCCGCAAACAACCGCCCCCCGCGACGGGTGAACAGCCAGTACCGCTCCGTCAGAAAGTGCTCCAAGCTGCCCGCCTGCGACACCGGCCGACGCGCCCCAGTCCTCCACCGAATCGAAGTGCGCCCTGCGGGCCAGGGGCCCGGCCGACGCCGCAGCGCGTACCGGTGCACGTCGTCGGCATGCGACACATCGAACCGGCTGTACACGTAGTTCAAGTTCCAGCGGTATCGCCCGCCCAGCACCGGCAGCAGATGCTGCGCATCCAGGCTCAGGAACCAAACCCCCGGCCGACCACCCACGCGCACGTACACCCGCACATTGCACTCATGAAACCGCCGAAGGCCCGGCACAAACCGGAACCCGCGAAACACGCAGTCCGTCATCGTGAACGGCACAAGCCCGATCCACGTCTCCCCGTCAAACCGATCCACCTCAACACCATCCGGCAGCAGCCGCTGCACCCCATCCGCCGGCACCCGCCAATGCAGAAACAGCAAGTCGGTCCAGCTCATGCGCACCGCGGGCCCGACGTGGCCGGCCCGCTCGCGTTCGGCACCAATACCCGGCGACAACATCACCGCCGCGCCGCGATATCAAGGCTCACGACATAATCGCCCATCGTCGCCCCCTCCGGAAGCGACGCCGCCATCTTCTTGTACAGCGGGTCCTCCCAGCTCGTCATCGCCTCGATGTACTGCGGCTTCGCCGTCATCTCCAGATCAGCAAGCCCCGCCTCAACCACCGCCGCGCGAACGTCATCCACAAGCTCGGCCCCCGCGACGCAACCAACCAGCGCCTCGAGATCATCCAGCACGCCACGCGGCAACGGCTTGAGCAACGCAAGATCCGACACCGCGACCCGCCCGCCGGGCTTGAGCACCCGCGCGATCTCGCGCCACACCGCCCGCTTGTCCGTCGACAGATTGATCACGCAGTTCGAGATCACCACATCCACCGACGAATCCGCGACCGGCAAGTGCTCGATCTCGCCCAGCCGAAACTCGACGTTGTCCAGCCCGCTCTGCTCGCGGTACGACGCGATGTTCCGCCGGGCCTTGCCGAGCATCTCGGGCGTCATGTCAACGCCGATCACCCGCCCCGCCGCGCCGACCTTGGGCCCCGCGATAAAGCAGTCAAACCCGCCGCCCGAACCCAGGTCGAGCACCACCTCGCCGGGCTTGAGCGACGCCAACGCCGTCGGGTTGCCGCACGACAAACCCATGTTCGCCCCCTCGGGCAGCACGGTCAGGTCCGCGTCCTCATACCCCACCGCCAGCGCCACCTGCTCCGGCGTCAGCGTGGTCGGCCCGCAGCAACCGCCCCCGCCGCAACAGTCGCCCCCGCCATCGCTGGCCGCAGGCGCCTCGCCGCCAAGCCCAACCCCATCCATCAAGTACGACGCCGGCCGAACGCCCGACCACTGGCCCGACCGTGCGATCTCCGAGTAGCCCTCGCGCACCGTATCCCGAATCGAATCCGCCTCAGACTTGCCCATCGTTTGCTTCCCTTCGATCACGTCTCGCTCCTGCCCCGATCACGACGCAGTCTTCGAGCCCGCGGAGCAGACACACGCCGTGCCATCACAACACGCCTCGCCCGGCACAAACTCATCCAACGCCCCAGCAAGCTCGCGAAAGTACCCCGCGATCGCCGAGGCATCCGCCGCGTACCACACCGTTCGCCCCTTCTTCTCGCTCGACACCAGCCCCGCCCGCGCAAGCGTCCCGAGGTGCCGAGCAACCATCGAGAAGTCGATCGAGCAACACTCGGCCACCTCCGTGACCGAACAAGGCCGGCCGCACTTGAGCAAGCACGACAACAACCGCGCCCTCGTTGGCTCCGCAAGCGCCTTGAGCACCTCCGGATCGAGCAACCGATCAAACCTCGCCCGCCGACGCAAAGCCTGCTTCGGCGAGGGACGCACTTGCTGACTTACTGACGCCATGACGCAAATATACCGCCGCGTCGCTCGACGTCAACTCGGCCGGCATCGACCACAGCACAATCGCCGCGCAGCGCGCCCAAACGCGCTCCCCGGCACGCCACCGGCACACTCGGCAAGCAAAGCAAAACCCCCGCCTCGCCCCTACTCAAGCCCCGCCCGCTGCCGACGCAGCGCCGCCAGCACCTCGCCCAGCCACTCCGTCCCGTGCCCCCCCGCCGCCGCCCCGACCGCCGAGATCACGCCGTCATCATGCATCCGCAGCAGCTGCGCCGCCCGCGCCGCACGATGCGCCGCCGCACGCCGAGCACTCCCGATCGCCGCGATCAGCACCTCACGCGCCGCCTCGTGCCCCGGATCCACCGCCAGCACCGCCGCCGCCGCCTCCGTGCGCACGAGCTCCGAATCATCACGCAAGCTCCGCTCCAGCGCCGACCGAATCGTCGTCATCGACATGTCCTGGTTGCGCAGCCCGACCACCGCCCACCACCGCACCACGCTGTCCGGGTGCGCCAGCAGCGCCGCCTGCCGAGGCGCCACTCGCAGCCCCCGCCCAACCAGCGCCGCCGCGCCGTAGATGTCCTCCAAGGGCAGCTCGCCGGCCAGGTCCACCCAAGGCCGATCGCCCGCCCGCGCCGCAAGCTCCTCCTCCGGCACGAAGTTCAGATCACGCACGCGCCGGATCTGTTCCTCGTGCGCCGCGCGCAGCCGCGCGAGCACATCGGCATACCGCGCCTCCCCCGCGACGTTCCGCACTTCGAAGGGGTCCTCGACCAGATCGAACAGCATCTCCGCCGGCGGCGGCGCCATGTACGCCGCCGCGCCCGCCGGCAACCCGCCCGCCCGATGCAGCCGCCAGAGCTCCTTGTAGATCGCCGACGGAAACCCATACCCCTTCGGCTGCCCGATCGGGATGTGCGGCATGTACGAACGCACATACACATGCCGCCCGTCCGTCACCGTCCGACTCAGATTGATGCTCTCCGCACGCCGATCCAGCGCACCAAACGCAAGCTCGCCCCGCACCGCACCCGCGCCCATGAACGGCTCGCCATCCATCGCCGCCGGCACCTCAATGCCCGCGAGATGCAAAAGCGTCGGCCCAACATCAATGAACTCCACCACGTCATCAACCACCGACCCGGGCGCAGCCCGCAGCAGATGCTCGAACTTCGGCGGGCAATAGACGATGAGCGGCACACGAAGCCCACTCGCAAATGGCGTGCTCTTGTGCCGCGGATGCCCCGCCCCGTGATCCGAGAAGTACATCACGATCGTGTCGTCCGCCAGACCGTCCTCACGCAGCCGATCCAGAATCTCCCCCGCACGCCGGTCCATCAGCGACACGCAGTCCGCATACCGCGCAAGCTCACGCCGCACCGCGGGTGTGTCCGGGAAGTACGGCGGCACGACCACATCCGCCGGATCACGCAAGTCCGCCACCGGCAGCTTCGCCCGCACCCGCCGCTCGTACGCCTCGTGCGGCAGCACGCTCGTATACGACTGGTGCGACACCTCGATATTGATGATCGACAAGAACGGCCGCCCATCGCGCCGCGCGTCCCGCCAATCCTGCCCGCGGTCGTATGTCGCCCGCTCCACGTCCCACGCGCCCACCACGTTGTAATCAACCTTCGGGTGGTTCGTGCAGTAGTACCCCGCCTCACGCAACACCGCCGCGAACCCGACCAGCCCCGCCGGCGGATTCGCCGCCGAACGGTGGTTCCCCGCACCAAGCCGCGTCTGGTACATCCCCGTCAGCAGCGCGCTCCGCGCCGGCGAACAGATCGGCGCATTCGCGTACGCCGCCGAGTACCGGTTGCCGAGCCGAGCAAGCCCATCAAGGTTCGGCGTGACCGCGTGCGCGTCGCCGTAGCACCCAAGATCCGGGCTCATGTCCTCGCTGGTAATCAGCAGAAAGTTCGGCCGATCACCCGCCGCCTCGGCGCCCATCGCCCGCGGCACCAAGACACACGCCACGACGGACAACACCGCAGCACGCACCACACCGATCCACACCGCCGCCTGATTACTCAACCACCACCTCCACCTCGGCCGCGCTGGCGTGCTGGCCGCCGTTGGTCGCCTCGAGCATCGTCAGCCGCACGTACCGCGCCGAACGCGGCGACCACGCCACCGACCGCTCCGCCGCGCCAGCCGACCACTCACCCTCTTCCACGACCGCCCACTGGTACCCCGCGTCGCTGATCTCCACGCGGTACCGGCCAAACACGCCGTTGTCCCCCTGCTGCCGCGCGGTGTATCGCACGCCGCTGACCGTCTGCGCACGGCCGAGGTCGATCTTGATCGAGTGCGGCGGATCCGTCGTGGGCGACCACGACGTGTGCCAGAACGTCGACGGGTCCCCGTCGATCGCAAGCTCGGGCCCATACCCCGCCTGGCTGCTCGAAGCCGTCGCACCCGCGTTCAACTTCTGCATCGCCGACGGCTCGCGGAACAGCCCAAGCAGCTCCCACCCCGCAAGCGACTGCACCGGCGCGAACGCATCGCTCGCCGCATACGAGAGCAAGCTCGAACGCAGCGCCCGCGCCGCGGGCCGCGCGTCCAGGTCCGTCTCGAGATCCACCGCACACACCAGCAGCCGCCCGCTGCCCACACGCGCCTCAAAGATCAGCCCAAGACTCCTCGGCGCCGCCCAGTCGTCGATCGGCCGCACGATCGGATCGATCCGCGACGACAGCGCATCCAGCGGAATCGGCTTGCTGTTGAAAAGCACATCCCACCACTGCCACGTCACGTGCCCCCGGCTCGGGAAGCCCGCGAGCGCCGGATGGTCCTCATCAATCACCGCGCCGAGCGTGTGCTCCCGCTGCGTCGTAAACAGCGCCCGGTTCCAGAAGATCGGCCGGAACGACCCGAACGTGTCCGCATCCACCCATGCCGGCGGCGACAGCACCACCACGCGCCCGCCCCCCTCGAGCAGCGCCACCTCCTCGGGCCCGACGCGCCGCACCACCCGCACGCCCTCCGGCGCCTCCTCCGCCGCATCGCCCGGGTACACCCACACCGACCACTCGTTCTCGATCGCACGCCCACGCACCGAGCACCGAAGCGTGATCTCCTCAGCCACACCACCCGCGGGCACATCGATCACCACCTCGGCAAGGTCCGCCAGCCCGCCCGCCGGCGCGTCGAAACGCGTCGAGCCCGCCGCCATCGCGCCGCTCGCCGAGCCATACACCCGCCAATCGAGCACCCCCGCGACCCCGTCCTCGCCGTAGTTCGCAAGCTCGAGCCCGACCTCAATCGACGCGCCCCGCTCAAACACCCGGCTCGGCATCCGCGCAAGCAGCACCCGCTCGCCCGCGAACCGCCGGTACTCCTCCGGCCCGCAGTACCCCTTGCCCTGCCAGTTGTGGTCCACGACCCCCACCGGCGCGAAGCCCTGCCCCGGGAAGTCCGCAAGCCCAAGCAACTGAAAGCCCGCAAGCCCGGGCGTCCGCAGCGCCGTCTCGATCTCCGCCTTATACAGCAGCGCCTGGAACCGCCCCGACGCCTCGGTGAACACGCCCGCCAGGTGCCCGAGCCCCGCCCGCGCAAGCCCATCCGCGAAAAACTCGAGGAACCGCGCCTCGAGCACATCGCCCGACCGCGCCGCGTTCGACGCATCCGGATACGCCGTCCACTGCCCGATCTCGTGCGTCAAAATCGGCACCGACTGCGCCGCGACATAATCCGTGTAATCAAGATCCGTCCGCGGCGGGTCGCTCAGGCTCAGCCCCGGATACAGCTGCAACCGAGCGTCCTGCGTCACGTGAAAGTCGTTCGCAGGCGCCTTGGGCCAGCCCGCGCCCGTCGTGTAGTACCGCCGCGGGTCCTGCTCGCGCCAGCGCTCAACCGCCGGCTCGATCATCGGCGCGCTCTCCCACAGCTTGCCCCCCACACCCCAGAACTCGTTGCCCACACCCATGAGCACGAACGACGGATGGTTCCCGTACGCCCGCAACATCCGATCGCCCTCGGCCTCGAGCCAACCCGGCAGCGCCGGCTGCCCCGCAAAGTTCGGCCAGGTCGACGCCTCCGGCATCAGGTACATCCCAAGCTCGTCCGCCGCCGCAAACGCCGAGCTCGGCGGGCACCAGCTGTGAAACCGCACATGGTTCAGCCCGTACGCCCGCACCGTCTGCAAAATCTCGCGCCACGACGCCACATCCGTCGGCGGGTACCCCGTCTCCGGAAACACCGCACACTCAAGCGTGCCGCGCATGAACACACGCCGCCCGTTCACCGTGAACCACGCGCCGGTCTCGTCACCATCGATCCCGATCTCGCGCACGCCGAACGTCGTCGCGACCGCGTGATCGCCGAGCGTCGCCCGCAGCTCAAGCACGTTCGGATCAAACTCCGACCACGTCGGCACGCCCTCGCCCAGCACCACATCAACCGCCACCACCGACCGCTCACCACCGTCCCACCGCACGTCCGCCCGCGTCGGCCCAAGCACAAACGTCCGCCCGCTCACCGTCTCGACCGACAGGCCCACCTCGCCCGCGCCAGCCTCGCCCGTCGCGTTCCCGATCTCGAGCTCCACCCGCGCCGACCGCGCGTCGTAATCCGGGAACACGCGAACGTCATCGATCCACACCATCGGCGTGCTACGAAGCTCGATCGCGCCCACGATCCCGTTCCAGTTCGACTGCGTCTGGTCACTCACCGCGTGCGCATCGAGCCCCACCGGCACGATCACGCGATTATCCACGCGGATCGCCAGCATGTGCCGCCCCACGCCCGCCGACGCGATCGCCGCCGTCAGGTCGTGCGTGTGCGGCACGCCCAGCCCGTCATGCTGCTCTCCAACCCGCTCCCCATTGAGATACACCGTCGTGCCCCAGTGCGGCCGCTCCAGGTAAAGCTCGACACGCCGCCCACGCCAGTCCGCGGGAATCTCGATCTCCCGCGCATACCACGCCGCACCCACATACATCCGCTTCGGCGTCAGCCACAACGGGCTGCCAAAGTCCGCGTCCGCCGTGAAGTCGCCGTACTTCTCATCCCGCAGCATCGCGCTGCCGATGCTCGTCGTCCAAGGCCCACCAATCGTCGGCCGCTCGCCGAACCCCTGCGCCTGCAGCGACCCCGGCAACCGGATCGTCTCGGCATACCCGCCACGCCCCCACCCCTGCGCCTCGCCGACATCATCCGGATCGAGCGACACCGCCCATGTCCCCGCGAGCTCAACCCGATCGCCCGCGCCCGTCGGCACAACACCCGCAAACGCCACCCCGCCCGTCGTCATCACCAGCGCGAACACGAACGCCCAAACCGAGAGGCAAACACCGCCAAGCCGATCGAATCGCATCACCGAAGTCTCCATTCGCACGCGTCCGAGCCGCCCGGCATCGCCGCAGCCAGCCCCGTCGAGCGCGCGAGACTACCACCCCAAACCGCCCACCCATCCGCTTCCGCCGCGACGCCAAAGAAAAGCAACGCCCGCAGCGCACATGGGCCACCAAAGCGCACCAACGCCCCCCGCGGAGCAACACCAACGGACGTCCGAAATTCCCCGCCCACCAACCCGACCCGTCCAAGCCAGCCCGTCCGCTACCCGCCCAGCCGCCGACGAACCTCCGCCGCCGCGAGCACGACCGCCAGCACCAAGCTCAGCCCGAGCAACACGTTCGAGAGCCATCTGTTGCCAAGCGAGCCGCCCCGCATGTCACCTCGATTGTTCAGCACGAGCAGCACCGCCGCGAGCCCCGGCACAAACGCCGCCCCCACCACCGCGTACACCTGCTGCACCTGCCGGAAGTCCGCCCAAAGCGCGAGCATCGGCACCACCGCGATCGCCACGAGATACCCGCGATACGCCGCCCCCGTCGTCGACACCGCACCTCGCGCCACCGCCGCCCCGCGCCCAGGTCGGCTGCGTACCCAGTCCGCGAACACCATCGGCACCGCCTGCCACACACCCACCAAGCTCGAGAACACCGCGCCAACGACCCCAATCAAAAACGCCCCCCGCGCAAACGCCCCCGCACCCTCGCCCGCCATCGCCCGAGCCCGCTCGCCGAGCCCATCGGCGAGGTTCACGATCAACCCCAGCCCGCGCCCCTCCGGATCAATCGGCGCCGCGATCACCAGCATCGCCACTCCAAACAGCGCCGTCATCCCATACCCGAGCGCCACATCGAACCGCATCGTGCCAAGCCGCGACACGTCATCACGCCCCGCCTCGCGCATCCAGTACCCGTAGCACACGATCGTCAGCGTCCCGCCCACGCCCCCCATCAGCGCCACCGTCCACCCAAGCCCCGCGCCATCCGCATCCGGAACGCTCGGCACGACGAGCCCGCGCGCCAGCGCCCCAAGATCCGGACCGGACACCGCCGCCCCGCCCAGCACCACAACCACCATCACCGCCGCGCACACACCCATCACCCGCTCGAACCACGCGAACCCGCCGAACCACGCGATGCCAAGCCCCGCCACGCTCGCCGCGACACCAAAGCCCACGCGCCACCCGTCACCACCGGTGCCGACCAGCGCCGCAATCGCCGTCGAGTTCGCCGAGATCAGCGCCCCGCCCACGAAGTACGACCACGCCAGCAGGTACGCCCCGAACGGCACCCACACCCACCACCCGAGCTGCGCAAACGCCGACTCGAGCACCGTCCGCCCCGTCGCGAGCTGATGCCGCGCAAGGTTCTCCGTCACCACAAGCTTGATCGCCGCCCCCACCACCACCGCCCACGCCACCGCGACGCCCAGCTCCGCACCGGCAAACCCCGCCGTCGCCAGATCGCCCGCGCCAACACCCGTCGCCGCAACCAGAAGCCCAGGCCCAATCAGCGCAAGCGCCCCCCGCCGCGCTCCCCGACTTTCAGCCGCGCCCTCGCCCGCCTTGCCCATGCCGCCAGCCTACATGCAGTCCCACCCCGCCAACTTCTCCACCTCAACCTGCACCAGCGACGCAAACCGATCCGCCAGCAACGAGGGCGTCCGCCCCTCCTTCCACGCGATCCCGATCGCACGCCTCGGCGTCCCTCGGCTCAACTTCGCAAACCGCACCTCCTGCCCCGGCACACCCCCACCCCGACCACTCCCACTCCGACCGCGCACACTCCCACCACGGCCGCCCCGACCCACATGCCGCCCCGCCGCCTGCTCCGAACGCGCCGCCATCGCCGGCACCAGCGACACCCCAAGCCCCGCCCGCACCAGCTCAAACACCGTGTCGAGCTGCCGAGCGTTGCACGTGATCTGTCGATTCACACCCCGCTGCGCACAAAAGCTCTCCACCTGCCCGCCGAGGCAGTGCATGTCGCTCAGGCTCACCCGCGGAAACGAGCGCAGCTCGCGCAGCGTCAGGTCCACACCCACCTCGCACTGCGACGCGTACTCGCCCGAGTTCGGCATCACCACCACCAACGGCTCCGACCCGAGCGTGTCGCACGCCACCCGCGGATGCTCCACCGGCGGACTCAGCACCGCCGCCTCGATCGAATGGTCATCAAGACGCTCGAGCAGCGACTCGGTGAAGTCCTCGTGCACCACGATCTCGCACTCCGGATACTCCGCGCGCATCGCCGACAACACCGGCGGCAGCACATACGGCGACATCGTCGGAATCGCCCCGATCGACAACCGACCCGCCCCCGCCTCGATCGCCTCGCCGATCCCGTCGGCAACCTCCTCCACCGCACGCACCGCACGCTGCGCACGCGGCAACAGCTGCCGCCCCTCCTCCGTCAGCACCACACGCCGACCAACCCGATCAAAGACATCAAACCCAAGCAGCACCTCAAGCCGCCGGATGTGCTCCGTCACCGTCGCCTGCGCAAGATCGAGCCGCCGCGCCGCAGCCCGAAGCGACCCCGCCTCCGCCGCCGCCACAAAGCACCGCAAGTGCCGCGTCTCCGGAACACCACCCGCCATCACGCACCTCCCGGTCCCAACCCGCCCCTCCGGCGTAGCGAATCCAAGGCCGGCTTCCCCCACCGGAGCCCATGACAATTGATCGAAAATACCGATCAATCCTATCGCTCCAGTCCAGCAGCACCCAATCACCCGCCCGGCTACCTTTAGCTGGCCGGGCCGCAAGCCGCCCCGGCACACGCGAGAAGGCAAACCACACCCAACCACACCCAACCGCACACACAGCGAGGCACACCATGACGACGGCACCCACACCCTCCACCGCGTCCTCCGGCTCCTGCCCCATGGGCTACACCAGCGGCCTGGCCGCCACCGGCACCGGCCGCACCGTCAGCGACTGGTGGCCCAACCAACTCGACCTCCGCGTCCTCCACCAGCACTCCACACTCAGCAACCCCATGGACCCCGACTTCGACTACGCCAAGGAGTTCCAGACCCTCGACCTCGACGCCGTCAAGCAAGACCTCTTCGCACTCATGACCGACTCCCAGGACTGGTGGCCCGCCGACTACGGCCACTACGGGCCCTTCATGATCCGCATGGCATGGCACGCCGCCGGCACCTATCGCATCGCCGACGGCCGCGGCGGCGGCGGCGCGGGCATGCTCCGCTTCGCACCGCTCAACTCCTGGCCCGACAACGCAAACCTCGACAAGGCACGCCGACTCCTCTGGCCCATCAAGCAGAAGTACGGCAACGCCATCTCATGGGCAGACCTCATGATCCTCGCCGGCAACTGCGCCATCGAATCCATGGGCCTCGAAACCTTCGGCTTCGCCGGCGGCCGACCCGACCGCTGGGAGCCCGACGACGGCATCTACTGGGGACCCGAAACCGAGTGGCTCGGCGACAACCGCTACACCGGCGACCGCGTCCTCGAAACACCACTCGGCGCCGTCCAGATGGGCCTCATCTACGTCAACCCCGAAGGGCCCAACGGCAACCCCGACCCCGCACTCTCCGCACACGACATCCGCGAGACCTTCGCACGCATGGCGATGAACGACGAAGAAACCGTCGCCCTCATCGCCGGCGGC
>CAYQAD010000017.1:0-4509 GCA_964415125.1 uncultured Phycisphaeraceae bacterium
GCAGTGCCGCGATGGGATCGCGAAGGTGCTCGACGATCTCGGCGAGCACGACCACATCGAACGAACCGTCCGGCCGGGGCACGCTGGTCGCATCGCAGACGATGTCGGGCTGCCAACGCTCGTCGAGGTTCGCGTAGAGCATCGGCATCGCGTAGCGGTTCGCGTCGAAGCGTCCGCGCTTGCGATGCTTGTGCCCGCCGATGTCGAGCACACTCGCACGCGGCGTCTCCCGCTCGAGGCGCTGGAAGTGCCGCGTGTAGAACTCGTCGACGTAATAGCGCCGCACGGAGGAATCGAGCTGCGCAGCGCCGAGCGGGAAGCGATCCAGCCCGAGCCGGCCCGGCGGCTCGACAACAACCGTCGCGGACACCTCGGCCA
This sequence comes from uncultured Phycisphaeraceae bacterium, assembly GCA_964415125.1. GTDB lineage: Bacteria > Planctomycetota > Phycisphaerae > Phycisphaerales > UBA1924 > CAYQAD01. Next base: position 379 of record CAYQAD010000017.1, read on the forward strand.
AGGAAAGCGAGGGTCGAACGCCCTGCGACCGCGTGTCAATGCGAAGCGACGTCATCGACCGACCCCCATGTGCATCATGCCGCCGTGATCGTGGACGCGCCCGACGCGGCTCGGCTCGGGTCCGGAACCGATTCGGCCGGACCCAGCTCGGCCGGACGAAGCTCAGTCGGACGAAGTTCGGCCGGACGCAGCTCGGCCGGCAACGTCGACGCGATAAGCCCCTCGATGTACGCGATCTGCTCGTTCGTGAGGTGTGTGCGATGCCCGCCGACGATGCCCGCGCGCACCTTGTTGCCCTCTTGCCTGGTCGAGCCTTGCAGGCCGAGATGCTTGAAGTCGCCGGTCTGCTCGAGCGCGCGCATGCGATCGATCTCGCACGCCTCGACAGCGCGCCGCACCACCCCCGGCGTGGCCGAGATACCCAGCGCCGCGAGGAGCGTCGCGAGCTCGCCCTCCGGATCGGTCCGAACCTGTTCGTAGCGCACGAGCGTGTCGCGACCGAACGACGTGGCGGCACGGTGCCAGGCGGCCATGAAATCGATCGCTGCCCACGCGCCCCACAGGTCTCGATTGGTGCCGATCTCGTCGGGCGTGGGCACGCGCCGAACGAACTCGTCGAGCGAGCCCTCGAACCGGCACATGCCGAACCGCTCATGGAAGTAGTGGCTCGCGACCACGTCGCGCGGATCGCGCACGAGCCGCACGACGTCGCGCCCGGCGTAGCGATCCGCCGGGAAGGTCCCGCCCGGCCGGTAGTCACCGTGGCTGAAGACCGGCAGCGGAAGCCCGTCGGGCCACCACGCCAAAGACTCGCCGGTCGGCATCATCGCGCGCTGCACCCGCTCGAACGGTTCGCCGCTGATCTCGGCGAGCACCGATCCGACCATGAAGCGCAGCCAGGTCTTGCCGCTCTTGGGGAAGCTCACCACGTCGATCGTGCGCATGCTCACGCGGCCTCCGTCTCGCCGGTCGGCGTCGACGCGCCCGCGTGCACCACCGCCTCGACCCAGAACTCGCCCCAGCGCGTTGTCGTGTGCGTGATCGCCAGACCAGCAGCGGCGAGTTCCTCGTGCAGCTGCTCGAGCGTGAACTCGGTCTCGTGGGTCGTGTCCAGACGCCACTCGACGCCGATCTCCTTCTTCCACGGCACGCGCCACTCACGATCGAACGCGGGCACACGGATCAGGAACCGCTTCGGCTCGTACCACGCGCGCCACGTGCGCAGGCGATCGGGGCGATCGGTGATGTGCTCGAGCACGTTGCTGAGCACGACCGTGTCGTACGACCCCGGCGCGCGCACGCTGGTGATGTCGCCCTCGATGAGCTCGATCGCGCTCCCAGTGCGTTCCTGCGCCTCGGCGAGGTTCGCGGGGTCCCAGTCGATACCGGTGACCTCGGCGCGCTGGGCCATCGCTGCGCAGAGCGCGCCGACGCCGCAGCCGAGATCGATGACCCGCTCGCCCGCCTCAAGGCGATCCACGAACCACGCGTGGTAGTTGAGGTAGCGGTGCTTGGGGTGCAGCCCGCCCTCTGCGGCCTTGGCGGCCTCGCCCTCCATGACATACACGCGCTGCTCGAAGTTTGCGAGGAAGCGCACGCGCTCGTCGGGCGCAAGCCGCTTCTGGAAGCCGTGCAGGCTGTTGGACCACGCGTCGACCTGCGCCTCGCCATCGGCGCGGAGCAGGGGGGGCGACCAGCGGACGGGCGAAATCACCGAGGTTGTCCGCCCGCCCGCCTCAGACGCGGCGCGAGACATGGCCGCGCGATGGGCGGCGATCTCCCTCGGCATGATCGCGCGGAGGCCGAACCGGCCCCGCGCGTACTCGCTGGCGTGGCTGCCCAGCGCGTCGCGCCAGTCCGGGTCGACGATCAATCCTTCGATCACGTGCGCAAACGCCTCGGGCGTCCGCGAGACACGCACGCCCGTGACTCCGTGCTCGATCACGTCGATCACGCCCGGCGCATCAGCCGCGACGATCGGCGCCGCCGTGGCCATCGCCTCAATCACGGTCTTGGGATGTCCCTCGTAGCTCGAGGCCTGCGCATACATCGCGCACCGACTCATGCGCTCAAGCAACTCGGTGTGCTCGTACGGCCCGAGGAAGTCGACCGGCGCGTTGAGGTCCTCGGCCAGCGCTCGCAGCTCGTCCTCCATCGGCCCCTCGCCGATGATCTCGAGGCGCAACGGCGACTGCGTGCGTCCCTCGATCAGCGCCATCGCCCGGATCAGAACATCCTGACCCTTGCGCTCGCACAGCTGACCGGCGGTGAGGATCACGCCAGCCTCGCGGTCGCTGCTCTCGCGGACGGGCGCGGCATCGAGGACATAGTTCGGCACCATCTGGCAGCGATCGCGCGGCACGCCGTAGCGCCAGGAGAGGTCGTCGTTCATCGATGCGGTCGTGCCGACGATCACGTCGGCTGCGGTGCACAGCTCGCCCTCCATCGCCGCCGCGTACGCCGCCTCGGTGCTGTCGCAGCCGGACTGCAACGCGACGAAGCGGGACCAGAGATAGCCACCCCGCGCGATGAGCCCCGTCGTGATGCCCCGGCTGCGGAGCTCGTCGCGGATCGAGACCGCGACGGTCCCCCCCGCCATCTGATTCGTCTTGACCAGCACCGAGCCTGCGCCGGCGACCCGGCGGGCGACCTCCTCGGGCACCCGCGCCTGCCACGACGCGTCGTCGAGCTTCTCGGTGTTCCACACGACCTCGACCGGCCGTGCGCCCTGGTGGCGCGCGAGCTCCGAAGCGATCGCCTCTTCCTCGGCGTCGGTGCCGTAGGTCACGAGCACGATGCGGTCGTACGAACTGCTCAGCCGCTCGTAGATCGCCCACTCGCGGGCGATCGAGCCGATGCCGCGCCATTCGCGCAGCGACATGCCCCAGCTGAACGTGATCACGAGCACGTCGGCGATCGGCTCGGCGGTGAAAGCCGAGTCGGGCGTCGTGCCCGGCGCCGGGTTGGCATCATCGTGGTGGCTGATAGCGCTCGCCTCCTCGCCCGCTCACGTCGCGGGCGGTGTTTTCGGTCCTTGCCGTGCTGCCTACCTCGGCTTGGGGAGGCACACGCTTGACGCAAGCCCCCGCATAACCCGCACAATCCGTCGCCAACAGCACGCCCCGCACCACTCCGCAGCCCCAGCAAACCGCCGCAACCCACCGGTTGAGGCGGTGTTACGAGGCCTTGCGGATTCCTCCGTCGTGGCTGTCGTTCTTCAGCACGCACCACAGCGTGCCCCACTTGATGTTGGGATCCGCGAGCAGGTCCTCGCCCTTGCCGTTCAGCCAGTACAGCCCTTCGGTCGTCTCCGGCTCGCACTGCTCGATCGACCACCCGTGCTGGGCGGCCCGTGCGGCGAGGAAGGCCTCGGCCTCGCGGTATCCGAAGAACCAGCGGTGGCGATCGGCGGGCTGCTCCGTCGGCAAGCCGTAGTACTTCAGCGCCCCGCCCGAGCCGTTCCAAATCGCCCACAGCAGCTCTTTGACCGGGTTCGGCAGGCTGACGACCACATGCCCGCGCGCGATCGACAGCAGCTGGTCCAGCACGCCGTGGGGGTCGCTGAGGTGTTCGAGCACATCGGTGCACACGACCGTGTCGAACGATCGAGGCCCGAACGGCAGCGGCTCGGCGTCGAGGTTGAGCACCACGTCGGCCGCCTCGTTCATGTCCACGCCCGTGTACCGCGCTCCCTCGGGCAGGTGCCGCGCCAGCCGGCGGACGTCGCACCCGACATCGAGGACCGAGCCGCCCAGGATCGGCGCGTACTTGGCGGCGATGTACCGCGCCTTGCTGGGGCGATCGGTGTAGGTCAGGTCCGTGCGGTACGTCATGCCGCTGGCGGGCAAACGGTCTGGCTCGGCAGCGGGCATGCGGTCTCTCGCGATCGGGGGCTCGGGTGCTGGGCCGGACTGGGGCCGGACTGGGACCAAGATGAGGCCGGTGCTCGATCAGCCGGCGGCGCACGTGCACGCCCGCCGAACTGATTGACGGGACATCGGCACACCCCCGCGCCATGCCGCAGATTTCGACCGCCATTGGCCGCAAACGCGGGTGTGCGTCGATGAACACCCGGTGGACTCTCGCGCCCGCCATGCCCAAGACCGCCCGAACGACGTGACCAGCCACGTG
>CAYQAD010000017.1:4609-20429 GCA_964415125.1 uncultured Phycisphaeraceae bacterium
CCAGCCACGTGACCAGCCCGGGGCTGGCCGGTGCTTCGCCCGCGGAGCGCTTGATCTCGCGCGCGGGCGTGTCGCTCGCCCCGGGGGCCCTGCCGCCGGTCACCGTCGCCCTGCCCATCCACAAGCCCGAGCCCGACCGCCTCGCCCGGGCGCTCGCGTCGATCACAGCCCAGACCCACAGCACGCTCGAGATCCTGCTGATTCCCAACGGCTGCTCCCCGGCCGAGCTCCTGCTCATCGGCGACCTCGCCCGGCACGACCCGCGCTGCCGCGTCACACCGCTGCCCGACGCGAGCCTCGCAGCCGCCCTGAATCACGCATTGCGCGTCGCGACCCATGCCCTGATCGCCCGCCAGGACGCCGACGACGTCTCGACGCCCGACCGCATCGAGCAGCAGGCACGCGCCATCGCCGACAGGCCACGCCTCGCGGCGCTGGGGTGCGGCTGGACGACGATCGACCGCGCGACCAGCCGGGCAACCAGCACAACCCGGCCGCCGACCGATCCGCGCGACGCCCGGGCGGCCCTGCTCACCACCAACCCCTTCGCGCACGGCTCGATGATGCTCCGGCGGGACGCGATCCGTGCCGTGGGCGGCTACGACGAGTCGCTCGAGCGGGCACAGGACTACGAGCTGTGGACGCGCCTGGCGCGACTGCACCAGATCGCGGCGATCCCCGACGTGCTCTACCACTGGACACACCACGGCCACGCCTCGCACTCGAGCAGCCCGGCCCAGGCACGCACGCACGCACGCGCGATGCTCCGAGCGTGGGACCAGCTCGATGCCCCCGCGCACGACCCGTCCGCTCCCGAACTGGCTGCCAGCGCGCGGGCCGAGCTCGAGTCGGCGATCACGCGCGTGCTGATCGGCGACGCGACGCCCGACGTGCTCGACCACGTGCTGCGCACCCACCCGTCGAGCACGGCGCTGTTAGCGCGACTCTGGGCCGACCGCGTCCAGCCGCCCGAGGCGGGCCGGGCCATCGAGGCCTGCCGGCGGGCGAAGCTCCGCGAGGTGGGCGCCCGGCTCCGCGCACGGGGCATCGATTCGGTCCATCTGTACCCCGGGGGCGCCCACGCCGCCTGGGTCGCGGACCACGCCGACGACCTGGGCCTCGCGATCGCCTCGTGGCGCGACGACAACCCCGCGACGGGCCACGCGTCACCCGAAGCACTCACCGCGGGCGAGCATGTGCTGATCTGCTCGGACCACCTCGAAGACTTGCTCTGGGAACGAACCGCCGACCTGCGTCGCCGGGGCGTGCATGTGCATCGGCTCTACGCGGATTCGGACGACGAGGCTGTCACAGCCCAAACGCATCACGAAGCGTCCGCCAGCCCTTCCCTTGCTCGTACAGCCTGACGATCGGCACGCCCGGCGCCCATGCCGACGCGCGCTCGACCAGCCGGTCTTCCCACGCATCCGACGAGCACACGATCGCGTCGATCCCCATCGACGCGGCCGCATCGGGCGTGAACACCGGCTTCGAGCCGATCGCTTCGCACGACGGCTCATCGTCCACGACACACACGACCGCGTCGTGATGCGCAACGACGCTCGCAACGCGCGCGGTGTGCGCGCCGCCGCCATAGATCGCCACGCGCCCGCCGCCCGAGCGGGCCACCGCCGCCGCCATCAGCCGCTCGGCGGGCGTCGGGCCGACTTGCCGTACTGCGCCGGCCCGCCTCGGCCCCGCAATGATCTCGCGGACGATCGCCGCCCAATGCTCCACCATCACATCCGCGTCGCACTCAGCGCGAACGGCCGCGAGCGCGTTGCGACCAAGGGCTTCGAGCGTTTGGCGGTCCTGCGCAAGACGTTGCACGTGCTGCGCCATCGCAGCCATATCACCGATGTCGACCACGACGCCCGCGCGGCGTCGCGCGATCGCGTCTGCCGCACCGCCGCAGCCCGCGGTCGCAAGCACGGGGCGACCCAGCGACATAGCTTCCATCGCGACGATCGGCCAGCCGTCGGTGGCGCTGGTCATCACGAGCGCATGGCTGGCCGAGAGCAGCGACCGCACGCACGAGGGCGGGCACGGGGCCCCCACCGTCATGCGATCGCCGAGGCGACGCGCGGCCGACTCGATCTCGTCACGCGCCGGCCCATCTCCGACCGCGTGCAGCACCACGTCCACGCCGGCGCTAACCACGTGCTCAACCAGCGGCACGACGTCCTGCACGCGCTTCTCTGTCCGGTCGAATCGCCCCACCCACGCCAGGCGCAGCCTCGCGCCGTCGGGCATCGCCGGCGGCTCGCCCGCCGGGACCTCGACACCGCATGGCTGCACCCACATCGGCTGGTCTCGCGTGAACGCGTCGCGCATCAGCGGCAGCAAGTGCGGCGAGACAGCGACAAGTCCGTCGCATCCATCCGCGAGCCGCTCGATGCGCGCGCGCCAGCCGATGTCGTCAGAATGGCAGACGGCAACCGTGGGCCTCGGGAGCGGGCCGTCGTCGATCTCGGCGTCGTTGGGCACCACGACGTCTATTTCCAGTCGATCACACGCCTGCGTCAGGGCGGCGGCACCGTGCGCAAGGGCATGGACGCGGTCGGCGGGCGCGTCGTGCGCCGCGGCCCATTGCGCCGCTTCGCAGGGTGACGCGCCGACGACACCCAGGTGCCATTCGATGTCGTTGTCGCGGGTCCGGAGCGCCATGCGCGCGCCCCAGGTGCTCACGCCGCTGATGCCGTAGTCGCCGTGCAAAGACAGGACGCGCGGCATGGGTCAGGCCGCCGCGATGCCGGCGTGTTGGGGTGATTCCGGCTTCGCGCCGTCCGACGACGCCGCGCACCCAAGCCGCTGGCCCATCGCTTGGATGATCGTTTCGACCATCGAGTCGTGCGTGAGCCGCGAGCGGACGCGCTGGGCGATGCCTCGCGAGACGTTCGCACGCCAAGCGGGGCGTGTGATCGCGCGCTCGATCCGTGCTTCGAGTGTTGCTTGGTCGGTGAAGGTCGTGTCGGCCAGGTCGCCCATCAGCCAGCCCGCGTGGAAACGCATGCCGAGGGCTTGCTCGGCGTGCGGTCCGAGGTCGTCCCATTTGCCGGCGCGCAGCCAGCACGCCTCTTCGATCGGGAAGTCGCACCGCTGCAGCTGCGCCGCGGCCACCATGAGTTCGGGGTGCGACACCCACGAGCACCCGCTGCCCGCGTGGCGTGGGTGCGGGATGGGTCGGTCGAGGTCGCGCGAGATAAATGATGCGCGATGTCGGACGCCGGCGAGGCTGTCGGCCGTGCGCCGCGCGATCGGCAGGCCGCCCGACAGGGCGCACTCGAGCACGCGCTGGTGCACGATCGAGTTTGCCGAGACGTGCAGGTTGACCGCGGCGCACGCGTACGCGGCCCGCGCCTCCTCCCCGTGCTCGAGCCGCCCGCGCGCGTGCGGGGCGAGCCCCTCGACCATGTCCCAGCCCGCGCCGAAGATACCGAGCGACCACCCGCGTCGATCGCAGATCTCCGCGGCCCATTCGAGCGTCTGGTGGCGGAGCGCGCGATCGAGCATGACCACGCCGTAGTGACGCACGAGGTGCTCACGCACAACCGGGTCGAGCGTCGCACGCGCCTCCTGCTCGGCCTCGCGGATCGCTGTACGCAACGCGGTCCAGCCGAACTCCACGTCCGATCGCGTCGCGATCCGATCGATGTGCGGCCGGAGCGCCTCGAGCGTGCGCACCGCTTCGGCGCTGGCCGATGCTTCCTGCACGAGCCGCTCGTGCGTGCGGTCGGGCGTCTCGCTCTGGTTGCCGATGTAGGCCACGTCGCACGCGACACGCTGCCGCAACGCCTGTGGCACCGCGCCAGCGTGGAACTTCCGCGCGCTCGCAGCGACGGGCATCGCGACGCACTGGGCGGCGGGATACGCGTGCTGCGTGAGCATGTCGGCCGTGATCGTGCCGACGAGCAGCTCCATCGCGCCGATTCGCCCGCCCGCGCCCGGCTCGTACATGTGCGGCATCGCGTCCTGCACCCAACACACGAAGGGCACCCGCTCGGGCACGACCGACGAGAGCTTCCAGCGCGGAAAATTCGCCGCGACGATCAGGTCCGGATCGTGCTCGGCGATCGCGCCGCAGTACGCGCTCGCCGACAGCACACTGCGATTGTCGGGCTCCTCGAGCACGAGCACCGAAGCGCCGGCGTTCGCGAAGGCGTCGGCGAGATCACGGATCGCGTGCCGGACGTACGTCGTGAACCGGCTGGTCGCGAGCAGCACGCGCATCGGCGGGCCGGTGCCCGACGCGATCTGTTCCCACCGCGCGCACCACCATGCCGCGTCGCGCGTTGCGCAGGTCGCCTCGATGCGGGCGGACTGCGTGCGGGTGATCTCGTCGGCGCGTTGGCGTGCCGCGTCGAGCACGTCGGGCACGCTGGGCGACACGGCTCGCGAGGCGAGCGTCGTCAGCGGGATGTATGGGCCGGGTGTGAAACCGCCCGCGCGCTCGACAAGGTGCGACTCGAGCGCCCGGCCGGCCTCGGGGCCGATGAACCACTCGGTGCGCTCATCGCGGATGGTCTCGCGGAGGTCCGCGACCGCCAGGCCCGCGGCAGCCTCGGCGGGGTCCTCCTGCACGACGCGGATGGTGGGCGCAAAGCCCGTCTTCGTGATCGGGCGCGCGCTGACCGCCTCGATGAGGACCCAAGGCGGGCTGATGCCCTCGATCGTCACGGGCTCGGGATGGTTCGCGGCCGAGACCAGATGCTGGGCCGCGAACGAGCGGGCGTTGCCCCGGGCGTCGGCCACGCCGATCCACTCGCCCGCGGGTGAGCGGCGAACAACGTTCCCGTCCATCGCCCGGCACATGGTCCAGCCCGCGGCCGAGGCCTCGAATGCCGCGACGACGCTCCCGAGCCCCACGCCGCGTTCGGCCAGGGCGGCGGCGTTGCCCCGGAGTGTCGCGCGCTGCGCGTCGATGGGGACGCGATCGTCGGCGAGACGTTCGATCGCAGAGGCGAGCTGCTGGGCCTCGTCTCGAGCCGACGCATCGGCGGCGGTCAGCTCGAGGAGCGCCCGGGCGTGCTCCATCGCGGCGGTGCGCAGCCCCAGACGCGCAAAGTTTGCTGCACAGAGCGCTCGAAACTGCGGATCAACGCCCAGAACGCGCAATGCTTGCGCGGCAACCGGCAGGAAGGCCCACGCATCGCCACGCTGGCCGAGCGCCACGATGTCGGCACGGGTGAGGCTGACGGAGTCTGGGGGCATCGCACGCAACATCGACCGCTGCGCGGCGATTGCGCCAGAAGCGGCCGAGGGCCGACCTCGGCTCATTGCGCACCGTCCGCCCAGCCGATAACCCCGCCCATGAGCCCATCGGCGACGAGCCCGAAAGTTCTCACGCGCGACCAGCTGCTCGCGGTGCGCGCCGAGGCGCGGGCCACCGGCACGTCGCTGGTGCAGTGCCACGGCTGCTTCGACCTGGTCCACCCCGGGCACGTCCGCCACCTCCGCCAAGCCAAGACCCTCGGCGACGCGCTGCTCGTCTCGATCACGGCCGACCGGCACGTGGGCAAGGGCCGGGGCAGGCCGCTGATCCCCGAGGAGCTCCGCGCCGACAACCTCGCGGCGCTGGACTTCGTCGACTACGTCTATATCGAGGGCCGACCCACGGCCGTCGACCTGCTCGAGGACGTCCAGCCCGATGTCTACATCAAGGGCCGGGAGTACGAGCACAACAACGATCCACGCTTCCTGGCCGAGCGCGAGACGGTGGAGCGCCACGGCGGCCGGGTGGTGTTCTCGTCCGGCGACGTGGTCTTCAGCTCCACCGCGCTGATCCAATCGCTCGAGCACGACCTGGACCCCTTCCAGCAGCGCATCACCCAGCTCGCCGACGACCCGACGCTCGCGCCCGACCAGCTCGACACGCTCATCGCGGGCTTCCGCTCGCGGCGCGTCGTGATCGTCGGCGAGACGATCCGCGACACGTACGTCCTCTGCGATCGGCCCGATGTTGCCGGCGAGTCGCCCGTGATGACGCTCCGCCCGATCGAGCATCGGCACTACCTGGGCGGGGCGGCGATCGTCGCGAGACACTGCGCGGCACTGGGCGCAAAGCCGATTCTCGTCACCGCGCTGCCGCAAACCGCCGAGGGCGAGGCGGCGCGAGCCGAGCTGATGGCCGAGGGCGTGGAGGTTCGCTCGCTCGACGTGGCGAGCCCGATCGCCGAGAAGCAGCGCTTCCTCGTGGGTGCCCAGAAGGTCATGAAGGTCGACCTCGTCGATCGGCCCGTGCTCGCCGCGAACGCGCGGGACGATCTCGTTCGGCTTGCCGAGTCGGCCGCGATCGACGCGGGCGAGGGCACCTCGGCCATTATCACCGACTTTGGGCTCGGGCTGCTGACCGACGCGACGACACGCGCGCTGGCGCACACGCTCCGTCCGCTCGTCACGACGCTTGCCGGCGATGTCTCCGGGCGGCGCGGGTCGCTGCTCGCGCTCCAGCAGGCCGACCTGCTCACGCCCAGCGAGTCCGAGATGCGCGACGCGCTGCGACTGCCGGACGAGGGTCTGCCGCTCGCGGCCTGGAAGCTGCTCGAGCAGACGCGGGCCCGCGCCGCAATCGTGACCATGGGGCCCGAGGGGCTCATCGCCTTCGATCGCCTTGACGACGACCAGATCACCGAGGCGTCCGCCGGTTCGTATCAGACTCGGCTGCGTAGCGAGCACGTCCCAGCGCTCACACCGCACGCGGTCGACCCGCTCGGCTGCGGCGATGCGCTGCTCGCGGCCGCCACACTCGCGATCGCAGCGGGCGGATCGCTCCAAGCCGCGGCGCTGCTCGGCGCGTCGGCCGCGGCATGGGAGGGTGCTCGGCTCGGCAACCTGCCGTGCTCGGCCTTTGACCTTCGCCGGACGATCAATCGGCTGCACGGCGCGTCGCTCGCCTACGCGGCGCCCGACGTGCTCGCCGCGACGCGCACCGCGGGCCGGGGCGTCGCGTGAGCATCGCCTACGTGCTGCCAACGCGAGATCGGTCTACGACCCTCGCGCGCACCCTGCGCGCCCTCGGCTCGCTGCCGCCCCACGACGCGGAGGTCGTCGTCGTTGACAACGACTCGGCGGTTCCCGCGGTCGCGCCGGCGCACCTCGAGAACGGCATGCCGACGCGCGTGATCCGCATGGACACCAACGCCGGCGCCGCGGCTCGCAACGCGGGCGCGCGAGCCGCCAACGCGGAGTGGATCGTCATGCTCGACGACGACTCGCGCCCGACGAACACCAACCACGTCGACCTGCTGCGGGCGGCGCCCTCGGGCGTGCTCGCGGTGACGGCCGACATCCACCTGACGCGCGGCGTGCGCGAGTCCGGCGGGCTGCCCGAGGTGCCGGTCGGCTGCGGCGTGGCGTACCGACGCGACGCATTCCTCGATCTGGGCGGGTACGACGCGGCCTTCGGGTACTACGCCGAGGAGTACGACCTGGCCGCACGCATCCTGCTCGCCGGCGGCCGCGTTGCCTTCGACCGGCGCTTCACCGTCGAGCACGACAAGGCCCAGGCCGGGCGCGACATGGACCGCATCCTCGCGCGGCTCATTCGCAACAACGGCTGGGTCATGCAGCGCTACGCGCCGAGCGGCGAGCGGCGGGCACGCCTCCGCGCCGATCGCCGGCGGTACCGCGCGATCGCCCGACGCGAACACGCGGTCGCAGGCTTCACCGAGGGCCTGCTCGAGCTTCGCGCGACACGCGCGATGCAGCCCCGCTCGCCGCTGCCGCCGGCGCTGTGGGACCGGTTCACGGGACTCGCGCATGCGCGGGCCGCGATCGCGCGAGCGCTCGAGCACGCGCACTTCGGGTCGGCCGCGGTCGTTGCCGAGGGCAAGAACGCGTGGGCCGTCCGCCGAGCGCTCGTCGAGGCCGGCGTGCGGCTGGTCGGCGCGCGCGGCGCCGCGACGCTCGTCGTGGGCACGCTGAGTCCGGGGCCGATGCTCGACGCAGCACAACAGCTCGGCGAGGGCTCCCGGCGCGTGATCATGCCGTGGTGCCCCGAGCCGATCGACACGCGGGGCGCCACGCGCCCGGCCCGCACCGCAAGCACGGGCGCCGCGGGGCTCGCCGCGTAGCGATTCTCAGCCGAGCTGGCGTCGCGCGATGTCGCGTGCCTCGGCGTCGGCGTCCATGACCTCGGCGAGCGTGGTCACGGGCCGGGTCGGCACGGCAGAGAGCGTCGCGGCGACCACCTCGGGGATCCGGCCGAAGGCGATCTCGGGCAGCCCAGGATCGCTCCGCAAGAACGCGGCCACGGCGATCTCGTTGGCGGCGTTGAGCACCGCACCGGCCGAGCCGCCCGCGTCGATCACGCCCATCGCCAGCTCGAGTGCCGGGAAACGCTGCGTGTCCGGCGGCTCGAAGTCGAGCCGGCCGAGGCCCGCCAGGTCGAGCGTGCGCGCGCATCCCGCCGGTCGCTGCGGGTGCGTGAGCGCATAGGAGATCGGCGAGCGCATGTCGGGCGCACCGAGCTGGGCGATGACCGAGCCGTCGGCGAACTCCGCCATCGCGTGGACGGTCGACTGCGGGTGCACGAGCACCGAGAGCCGATCCGTGCCGAGCCCGAAGAGCCAGCGGGCCTCGATGAGCTCGAGGCCCTTGTTCATGAGCGATGCAGAATCGATCGTGACCTTCGGCCCCATCGACCACGTCGGGTGCGCGAGGGCTTGCTCGCGCGTGGCGTCGCGGATCTCGCGTGCGCTGCGCGTGCGAAAGGGGCCGCCCGAGGCGGTGAGCGTCGCGCGCACCAGCGAGGGCGGCGCGACGAACGGCGGCGCATCGCCCGGCAGATCACGCAACGCGAGCAGGCACTGCCAGAGCGCCGCGTGCTCGGAATCCACGGGGAACAGCCGAGCCTCACTCCGAGCGCACGCGGCGGTCACGACCGGACCGGCCGCGACGAGCGTTTCCTTGTTCGCGAGCGCCACGTCGCGTCCGAGCTCGATCGACGCGAGCGTCGCGGGCAGGCCGGCGATGCCGACGATCGCAGCCATCACGAGGTCGGCGTCGACCTCGCGCACGAGCTGCTCGGCCGCACACGCGCCACGGCGCACGGTTGTGTCCGGCGCGTCGAAGTGCGCGTCGGCGTCGGCCAGCGCCACATCGCGCACGCCGAAGGTGCGCGCCTGCTCGGCAAGTTCATCGCTGCGCGAGCCCGCGGCGAGCCCCACGATCTCGAAGCGCTGGCCCGACTCGCCGCGGTCGGCGAGCGTGTTGAGGTGGGCCACCGCGTCGAGCGTTTGCGTGCCGATCGAGCCGGTGGATCCCAGGATGATCAGCCGGCGTGTCCGCATGCGATCAGGCGTCCTCGCCGAGGCGTGCCCGCTCGCTCGGCGCGAGCTTGCGTCGCGACGAGCCGTAGAGCGTGCGCGGTTTCTTGACCTCCGCCTTCTTCACGACGGGCGTAGGCCGCTCCTCGCCGGCCGGCGCCTTCTTGGACGATGCCTTCTTGCTCGCGGTCTTCGCGGTGCCCGCCTTCTTCGTCCGCGAGCGTGTCTTCTTCTTGGCGGGCTCGGCGTCGTCGCGGTCGTCCGAATCGCGCGAGTCGGGCGCATCGCGCCGCTCATCACCGCCCTCGCCATCCCCATCGGACTTGCGACGGCGGCGGCGGCGGGAACGCTTCTTCTTGGCCTCGCCATCGGCTGGCTCGTCGTCGCCGTCGCGTGCGGCCTCCGACGACTCGGGCTCCAAGTGCCCGGACATGGTCGTCTCGCCCTCGCGCTCGGTGTCGGCGTCGTCTCGGTCCGAACCCGAGCCCTCCGCGTCCTCGCCCGACTTGCGCCGGCGGCGCCGGCGGCGGCGCTTCTTCTTCGACCCACCCTCGCCATCGCCATCGGCCTGGGCGTCATCGTCGCGGTCTTCGGCGGCGGATTCCTCGTCGGTCGCCTCGCCGGCGTCGGACGACTCGGTGCCGTCCTGCGATTCGCCCTCGCCCGAGCCGCCGCGCTTCCGGCGCCGGCCGCGACGGCGGCGCTTCTTCTTGCGCGGCTGATCGTCGTCGTCCTCGTCGTCGAGCGGCGGCAGGCCGTCGCCGTCATCCATCTCGAAGGGCTGGAGCGTGGGCTCGTGCGTGCCCGCGGCCGCGGCGGCCTCGGCGACCATCTCACGCTCGGACTCGAGGTCCATCGCGTAGTCATCGTCGCCGCCCACCGGCGCGAACGCCTCGATGAGCTTCTCCGCGTTGATCTTCGGCAGGCGGGTGATGTCCACGTCCGAGCCGTCGGCGTCGTAGGCGTAGATCGTGAAGCGATCGACGGGGATCGCGTCGGAGACGCGCACGTCCACGCCCTTGCCGCTCGAGTGCTCGATGCGCCCGAGCGTCTGCCGCTTGCCGCTGAGCAGCTCGCCCGCGACCCGGCCCGACACCACCAGCTCGACACGCTTGACCTTCTCGTGCAGCAGCGTGGCGGAGAGCTCGCGCAGCGCGTCGGCGGCGACCGACGTCGGCTTCTGCACCATGCCCCGGCCGTGGCAGGTGGGGCAATCGGCAAAGTGCTGCTTCTCGTGGCTTCCGCGCATGCGTTGGCGGGTCATCTCGAGGATGCCGAAGCTGCTGATGGGCAGCACGGTGCTCTTGGCGCGGTCGCGCTTGAGCCGCTCGCGGTAGCGGGACTCGATCGCGCGGCGGTGTTTCGCGTCGCGCATATCGATCAGGTCGTGGATCACAAGCCCGCCCAGGTCACGCAGGCGCAGCTGGCGGCAGATCTCGTCGACCGCCTCGAGGTTGGTCTTGTACGCGTTGGTCTCGGCATCGCGTGCCGATCGGCTCCGCCCGGAGTTCACGTCGATCGCCACCAGCGCCTCGGTCTCGTCGATCACCAGACGCCCGCCCGAGGGCAGGGGCACCTCGCGGGCGTGCATGGACGCGATCTGCGCCTCGACGTTGAAGGCGTGGAACAGCGGGGCCTTGCCCGTGTACTTGCGGAGCTTGGTCGTCGAGCGCGGCGCGACGAGGCGGATGAACTTCGAGGCGCGATCCAGCGCGACCTCCGAGTCGATCACGACCTCCTCGATCTCGCTGGTCAGCTGGTCGCGCAGCGTGCGGAGCAGCAGGTCGCTCTCGGAGTAGAGCAGCCTGGGCTTCGAGCCCTTCTTGCGCTTGCGCTCCATGTCCTTCCAGAGGCGCTGGAGGTACGAAAGGTCGCGCTTGAGCTCGGCCTTGGTGCGGTCGAACCCCGCGGTGCGGAGGATGAACCCGAACCCCTCGGGCAGGTCGAGCGTGTCGAGGATCTGCCGCATCTTCTTGCGGGTGTCCTCGTCCTCGACCTTGCGCGAGACGCCGATGTTGTCCATGTTCGGCATCATCACGAGGAAGCGGCCGGGCACCGAGAGGTAGCTCGTGACCGTCGGGCCCTTCGAGCCCACGCCCTCTTTGATGACCTGGACGAGGACCTCCTGCCCGCGCTTCAGGCACTTCTGGATCGGCGGCCGCTCGCGGCGGGGCGTCTTGTGCCCGACGCGCTCGCTCGCGTCCTTGGTGTCGCCCGGGAAGTAGCGCGGGTGGATGTCCGAGACGTGGAGGAAGGCATTGACGCCGATGCCGAAGTCGACGAACGCCGCCTGGATCGACTCCTCGACGTTCTGGACCTTCGCGACGTAGATGTTGCCGACGCGGGAGACCTCGCTGAGTTTCTCAGCGAAGAACTCCTCGAGGTTGCCATCCTCGGTGATCGCGATCCGGCACTCGTCGCCGGGCGCGTAGTTGATGAGCATGCGGGTGGTGGGCATGGTGTGGGCCTGTCGTGTGTGGAGCCCGTGCCGGGGTGGGCGCGCGGCGACGGGCCGGCTCGTCCGAGACGCCGCACGCGTGGAGCATGGGCGATCGGGCTGGGCCGGGGGTGCGTCGCAGACGCGCGGGGTGCTTGGGTTGGAAGCGTGGCACGGGCGGTGAGAGCCTGGGTCCGAGCCCGACGCCGAAGCGTGGGTGGGCGGCCCCCGCATCACACCCAGTATGGGTGATCTCCGAGGGCTCCGGCCGAGGGACAGCAGCCGTGGGCAGCGGGGTCGCCCACGCGGCCATCCGGGGATGGTCGCTGCGGCGGTCGCGGGCCCGGTGCTGTCGAATCGCACACTCGAGAGGGCGCGATCCGCCGGAGTACGCCCGAGTCAGCGAGCGGATCGCCGGGCCCGGGGTGGTCTTGACCCCGAGGAGCCTCATCTCACAACCGCTTGCGGTGCAAGGTGTTGCGGAGAATCAGTTTTCGCCGGGCCGACCGGCGAACGCCTCGGGAACGATTTTTCGCGCCTTGTCTCGCACGAATGCGGAGACGTTGGCCGCGGAATCAAACGCCACAGCCTTTTTGGCTATGCGCTCGCACTGTCCAACGGTGATCGACCGGATGATCCGCTTGATGTTGGGAATGTCGGTCGGAGTCACCGAAAGGGTACGCAGACCCAGCCCGATCAGCAAGACGGCGTAGTCGACGTCGCCCGCGGCCGTGCCGCAGCACGAGACGGGGATGTGGTGCCGACGGGCCCCGCGGACCGTGTCCTTGATCAGCCGGAGCACCGCGGGGTGGGTGGGCGAGAAGAGGTCCGCGACCCGCTCGTTGGTCCGGTCGACCGCCAGGGTGTACTGGACGAGGTCGTTGGTCCCGATCGAGAAGAAATCGACCTCGCGGGCGAAGGTCTCGGCCATCAGGGCGGCCGAGGGCACCTCGACCATCATGCCGACCTTCAGATTCCGATCGAAGGGCACGCCCTCTTCCAGAAACTCCTCCATCAGGTCGTGCAGGATCAGCTTCGCGTGGCGCAGCTCGTGCACGCTCGTGACCAGCGGGAACATCACGCGCACCCGCCCGATAGCGCTTGCCCGCAAGATCGCCCGCAGCTGGGTCTTGAAGGCCTCGGGCTGAGCCAGCGAGTACCGGATCGATCGCAGCCCGAGGAAGGGGTTGCGCTCGGAGTGGGCGGGGTGCCCCAGCGCGTACTTGTCCGCGCCGAGGTCGAGCGTGCGGATCACCAGCGGGCGGTCGTCGCCCAGCAGCTTGAGGCACCTGGTGTACGCCTCCAGATGGTCGGCCTCGGTCGGGAAGGTCTTACGCGTGAGGTACAGGAACTCGGTGCGGTAGAGCCCGATGCCCTCGCCCCCCGCGCTGAGCACGGTCTCGATCTCCTCGGCCAGCTCGATGTTGCCCAGCAGCTGGATCGCGGTGCCGTCGGCCGTGACCGCCGGCAGGTCGGCCAGCTCGCCGAGGCTGAGCGCGTAGGTGCGCTGCTGCTCTCGGCGGGCGAGGTAGTCGGTGATCGTCGCCTGGTCGGGATCGATGATGACGACGCCGCTGGACCCGTCGATGATGACGGTGCGGGGCGTCTCGTCGTTGGGGTCGATGTCGTCGGTCAGGCCCGAGACGCCGACGACCGCGGGGATGCCCAGGGCGCGCGCCACGATCGCGGTGTGGCTGGTTTTGCCGCCGTATTTGGTCGCGAGGCCCGCGAGCTTGTCGCGGTCGAAGCCCACGGTCTCGCTGGGCGTGAGCTCGCTGGCGAGGACGACCGCGTCGTCGGGGAGGTCGTCGTGCGTCGCGCCCGCCTGGCCCGTGAGGTGCCCGATGACGCGCTCGGCGAGGTCGTCGATGTCGTCGGTCTTGGTCGTGAAGGCCGAGTCGGGCATCGCCGCGAAGCGCTCGGCGAGCGCGCGGAAGGTCTTGAAGACCGCGTACTCGGCCGCGTCGAGCCGATCGGCGATCAGCGCGCGCATCGGCTCGATCATCGAGCGGTCGTGCAGCATGCCGATGTGGAAGCGGAAGACGTTGGCCGCCTCGGAGCCCATGTGCTGCTCGGCCTCGGTGTGGACGCGCTCGAGCTCGCCGACCGACGCCGCGAGCGCCTCATCCAGGCGGAGGCACTCGGCGTCGACCTGGTCGGCCGCGATCTTCCGCCGCGCAACGCGCAGCCCGCCCTCTTCAAGGGCGTACAGGCGTCCGATCGCGACGCCCGGGCTCACCGGGATGCCTTCCAGCCTCTTCATCGGCTCCCATTCGGCCCGATCGCGCGGCCCTGCCTCCCAGCCGAAGCGGGACACCGGGGCTCGCCAATCGAGCTCGCAAACGCAGCGCCCGAATCGTCCACCGCCCGCCGTGGTGCGGCATGTGGCGCGTGGTCGAGCGCACGAAAACAGAATCGGCAGGCCCACGACCCGCCCGCGGCATCCTAGCGGCCCGCCGCGGGACCCGATACCACGCGGGCAACCCACCACGCAGGCACACCCCCAAGAGCCATGTGCCACGCCGGCGATGTCAAGACCCGGCGGTTGGGGCTTGACGCGGGGGGGCGGGGGTGCTGCAATGGGGCGGTCGGCCTGTGCCGATGTCTCCCGCATTGCCAACGACGCGGCACTCAGCCCGCCCAACCCCAGACGCGACCACACGGGTGGCACCGCCTGGATCACGGGGCGAGCCCCAGACGCTGCTCGTCGGCCATGCCAAGCCGATCTGATCGAGACCGCTCGCCTGCCGACCGCCTCGCCCTCCTTTCCTGGGATGGCGCGTGGATGGCACCGGGATGCGTGTGGTTCCGGGTCAGCCTCGGCCGCTGGGATGGAATCTTGTTCTCGCACGTCGATGCCGGGCGCGGTGCCCGGCGCCGGGCGTGTGCTCCCTGTTGGGTGAGTCCGATCCGCGCGTGGGCGGCGTCAGCCGCACGCCCCCGGGCGATCGAGGACACGCGATCGAAGAAAGCTGAAGGCCCGCATGCCAACTCTGACGGGGATCCTCGAATGGCCCCAACGCGCCGAGGGGCGCGTCCGGCAATGGTCCGACTGGTCGCTGCTCCAGCGCGACGACGATCCGTTCGTCCCTGCCGAGCTTGGCGAGCGCTACGGCCTGCGTGAGGCGGTGCAGGTCACCGTCGAGGTCGAGATGCGCAAGCCCCGCCGCAAACGCCGACGAGGCGGCGGCGGCAACAAGCCCAACAACGCCAGCCGACCCGCCCGGCCCGTCGTGAGCGAGTTTCTCGAGATCGAGGGGCTCAGCCCCGAGCAGTTCGCCGATCGCCCCGGCTTCGAGGACCTCATCTCCATCGACCCCCAGCCCCGGCTCACGCTCGAGTACCCCGGCTGCCCGCCGGCCTGCCGGCTCGTGGACCTGTTCTGCCCCATCGGCTTCGGGCAGCGAGGCCTGATCGTCAGCCCGCCCAAGGCGGGCAAGACCACCCTCATGAAGCAGATCGCCGAGGCGATCCTCCGCAACCACGACAACGTGCACCTGCACGTCCTGCTCGTCGACGAGCGCCCCGAGGAGGTCACCGACTTCCGCCGATCGTTCATCGGCGAGGACAAGCCCTGGGACGACTCGCGCGTCACCGTCGTCGCCAGCAGCAACGACCACGACGTCGAGCGGCACGTCGCGGTCAGCATGCTCACGATGGAGCGCTGCAAGCGCATGGTCGAGGCGGGCAAGCACGTCGTCGTCGTGCTCGACTCGCTCACGCGCCTGGGCCGGGCGTTCAACCGCTCCCGCAAGCACTCGTCGAGCGGCCGGACCATGTCGGGCGGCATCGACAGCCGGGCGCTGGAAGTGCCCAAGCAGATCTTCGGCGCCGCCCGCAACACCGAGGGCGGGGGCAGCCTCACGATCATCGCGACCTGCCTCGTCGACACGGGCAGCCAGGGCGATCAGGTCATCTTCGAGGAGTTCAAGGGCACCGGCAACATGGAGCTCATCCTCGATCGCAAGATCGCCGAGCGCCGCCTCTTCCCGGCGATCAACCTCGCCGCGAGCGGCACGCGCAAGGAGGACCTGCTGATGGAGCCGCAGGAACTCAAGACGATCAATGCCCTTCGTCGCCGACTGCTCAACATGCCCCCGCCGCAACAGGTCGAGCA
>CAYQAD010000018.1:0-18442 GCA_964415125.1 uncultured Phycisphaeraceae bacterium
CCCAACGACAAGGTCTTCGGCCTCATCGAGGTCGACCACTTCGACCGCGACCTCACCATCCCCGCCGGCATGGGCGTCGACGCCCTCGAGTACCTCGAGAACAAATCCCTCGCCACGCTCTTGAACGCCGAGAAGCGCGCCACCGAGTACGCCCTCGTCGAGAGCCAGCGCCCCAACTTCACCATCACCTTCCCCAAGGTCGACGCCCGCCACGTCGGCCAGTTCTTGAACCTCTGGCAGATCACCACCGCCTACGCCGGCCTCATGCTCGGCATCGACGCCTACGACCAGCCCGCCGTCGAGACCGGCAAGCAAGCCACCTTCGGCCTCATGGGCCGCGCCGGCTACGAACAACATCTCGACGCCGTGAACCGAACCCTCAGCCCGAGCGCATATCGGATCGGATGAACCCCGCCGCCAGACTCCTCGCCGCCTGCTGCATCGCCTTCGTCCTCGCGATGGCATCCATCGCGGTCTACATGGAGTCCGCACCCCACATCTGCGTCCAGGCCGACATCCACTCCGGACAGATCCGCACCGTAAAGAACCACTGGTTCCGCACGACCACGAGCCCACCGCGCGACACCCCGCTCAGCCGCTTCGCGACTCCGACCACAACGCAACCAAACTGGCAGCTCGCCCACGGCTACGGCCGGGGCTCACACGCAAGCGGCCGCTACAACGCCATCTTCAGCTTCGACTCGATCGGCAAGCACGCCGAGACCGGCAACCTCACGCCCGAAGCCGCGACCGCCGCCGCCGACCATGTCCTCGCCAACTGGAGCCTCGGACGACCCGGCATGGCCGACGCCGAGGCCTTCATGTACGACCTCGATGTCTGGGCACACAACCGCGCCTTCGAGGGCAACCCACTCACCCCCCAGGACATCCAACGCCTCATCGCCGGCCACGACCCGTGGGCAGAGGATGAGCCATCGACGAGCAGTACGTCAAAGCCGTGAACCGAACCCTGAGCCCGTGCGAACAGCAGATCGGATGAAGCCTTTCGTCGCCGCGATCGCCGTTGCCACGATTCTCCTCGCAAGCTGCGTCTTCCTCGCAGTCGGAGGTGTCGCCACGCGGACCGAGGTCGACCTCAATACCGGACGCCAACGCGACCTCACGCGTATCGGCTCGGTGATCGTCTCGTCGAAGACTCGGGAGACTTGGCTCTCAAGCATCGCGATCGCGACGCCCGGGCCGCCGAATTGGGTCGTCGTCCTCGGGTCAGACTCCAGCGGCCAGCGCGTCACCTATCGCGGACTCGACGCGATGTACGTCGAGCAGATCGAGACATACCACCAACAAGGCCAGCTCACCGACAGTGCAGCCGATGCCGTAGGGCGGCACGTTCTCTCACTATGGGAGATGGGCGCACCAAAAGATGACGTCATCTTGTTCTCGGTCGCCGTACAGAGAGCGTGCAGAACACGGACCCACCACGACCCCATCGACACCGATGACGTTCATCGCATCATCATCGAGGTCGAGAACGGGAGCGACGCCTACTCCTCGCCCTTCGCACCATAAACCGGCAGCACCGCACCGCGCACCGCCGTGTTCTCCTCGCTGATCAGCCACATGATCTGCGCCGCCACGTCGCCCGGCTTCGGCCACGCCGCGTGGTTCGCCTTCGGCATCGACTCGCGGTTCGCCGGCGTGTCCATCATCGACGGCGCCACCGCGTTCACCAGCACGCCCGCGCCCGCCAGCTCCGAAGACAACGCCGCGGTCAAACCCGCCACCGCCGACTTCGCCGCCGTGTACGCGACCATCCCCGCGCCAGACCCCGGCACCAGCGCCGACCGCGCCGCCACGTTCACGATCCGACCCCGGCCCGCGCCCCGCATCGCCTTCGCGCACTCCCGGCAGCACAGGTACGTCGTCAGCACGTTCATCTCGAGCATCCGGTCGATGATCGAGCGATCGGTCATCCCGATCATCCCCGCCGCGAACCCGCCCACGCAGTGCACGCTCGCCCACACCGCCCCGCCACCGTGCGCCTGCGCGTAGAAGCCCGCCACCGCGCCCTCGTCGGTCAGGTCCACATCCTCGCGCACCTCCACCCGGTCGTGCCCCGCGTGCGCCCAGCCGTCGAGCTCCGACGCCTCACGCACCGGCACCCACACGCTCGCCCCCGCCTCCAGCGCCCGGCCCACCACCGCCGTGCCCAGATCGCCCGTGCCGCCGGTCACCACCACACGCTTGCCGTCCAGATTCATGCCCATCGGGTCCATCGTCCTTTCCTCGAGCCGACTCGCCGCCGCGCGCAGCGACGGGTCCCAAAGCCCACTCTATCGGCACCGCCCCCACCGCACGCCATCCACACCCCCCACTTGCGCACCGACCACGCGCACCACTTGCGCAGCGCACACCCCGCCATCCCCACCACCACCCCGCCCAACCCCACCACCAACGCCCAGCCCCTATGCCCGCCCGGCACACCGTTTGAGGATGACCCACCGGAACCGCCCCGGTTCCGCGCACAAATCGGCACCCACCCCCCATCGGCACCCACCCCCAAGACTCCACCGTCGGGCACCCCCATGAACTACGGCCTCCAACTCTCCGCCTCAGGCGTCCTCACCGGCATGCACCGCCAGGACGTCGCCACAAACAACCTCGCAAACGTCGGCACCGTCGGCTTCAAGCCCAACATCGCCTCCACCATCCAGCGCGACCCCGTCCGCCAGGAAGACGGCGTCTACAACCTCCCCTCAAACGACCTCCTCGAAGCACTCGGCGGCGGGCTCATGCTCGCCCCAAGCCGAATCTCCTTCGGCCAGGGCGCACTCCAGACCACCGGCAACGACCTCGATATCGCCGTCCAGGGCGAGGGCTTCCTCATGGTCCGCGAGTCCGCCGGCGACGAGGGCTACCGCCTCCGCCTCACCCGCGACGGCCGTATGACCCGCGACGAATCCGGCCGACTCGTCCTCGCCTCCTCCGGACTCCCCATCCTCGACGACGCCGGCAAAGAAATCACCCTCCAAGCCGGCACCGTCGCCATCGCAAACGACGGCACCATCCGACAGGCCGGCCAAGACATCGCCCGACTCGCGCTCGTCGACGTCCCCGATCACTCGGTGCTCAACAAGCTCGGCGACAACCTCTTCGGCGTCCCCAACGACCAGATCACCAACCGCCAGCCCGCCACCGGCCGCATCGTCCAGAACGCCCTCGAGCAGTCCGCCATCAACGAGATCAACGCCATCGAAAGCGTCACCAGCGCCTCCTCCTTCGTCCGCGCCAACCTCGCGATGGTCACCTATCAGGACCGCCTCATGGAAAGCGCCATCAACCGCCTCGGCCGAGTCGGCTAACACCGCTACCCAGCCTCCCGACCCCCCCGCACGACACACGTAACCAACTGCGAGACAGAGACCTATGGCCAACATCGCCCTCCAGTCCGCCCACTCCGGGCTCAACGCCCTCAACACCCGCATGGACGTCATCGCCAACAATCTGGCCAACGTCAACACCGCAGGCTTCAAGGCGAGCCGGGCCAACTTCCAGGACCTTCTCTACGTCGAGCGCGCCCAGCCGGGCGTCGAGAACGCGATCGGCGATCAGCGACCCATCGGCCTCTACGTCGGCCTGGGCGTCAAGGTCTCCGGCACCCAGCTCGACTTCAGCCAGGGCTCACCCCTCAGCACCGATCGACCCCTCGACGTGCTCATCGAGGGCGAGGGCTTCTTCCAGGTCCAAGTCGAGAACGAGCTCGGCGGCGGCACCGCCTACACCCGCGCCGGCAACTTCACACTCAACTCCGACGGCGAGATGGTCCTCGCAAACGACACCGGCCGACGACTCGACCCGCCGATCACCCTCGACCCCGACGCCGTCCAGATCACCATCGACGCCACCGGCCGAGTCTTCCAACGACTCCCCGGCGACACCGAGCCCAACGAGGTCGGCACCATCGAGCTCGCCACCTTCGTCAACCCGGCGGGCCTCGTCCAGGTCGGCGAGAACCTCTACATCGAGTCCGCCGCGAGCGGCCCACCCGCCGCCGGCGAGCCCGCCACCGACGCGCGAGGCCGACTCCGCCAAGGACTCCTCGAAGCATCAAACGTCGACCCCACCCGCGAGCTCATCGAGCTCATCCGCACCCAACGCGCCTTCGAGATGAACTCACAGTCCATCCGAGCCGCCGACGAGACCCTCCAGCAGGTCGCCCAACTCCGTAGATAACTCTCGGAGAGAAGCCCCGCAACCAACCCGCCCCACGCGAAACGCACCTATGCGCACCGCCATCACCATCATCCTCGCCCTGTCCATCGCGGCCCTCGCCCGCGCCGGCACCATCCAACTCAAAGAGGCCGTCCGCGTCGCCGAGGGCACACCCATCACGCTCGGCCTCATCGCCGAGCTCTCCGGCGACGAAGCGCAACGCCTTGCCCACAAATCCTTTACACCGATACAGGACGCCCAGGGCCACGCGTCGGTCTCCTCGCGCGACATCCGCGAGGCGCTCACAAAGTCCGGCGTCAACTGGGCTCGGCTCAGCCTCCGCGGCGGGCCCACCACCATCGTCTTCCAGCCCAGGCCCGACGCACCAGCCCCCGCCGCCAGCCCGCCCGCGCCGGAGCCGACAACGCCCCACGCCCGCCCCACGGGCCCAACGCTGCGCGACGCCGTGGCACGCCAGATCGCCCAGCTCTTCAACACCCAGCCCGCCGACCTCCGCCTCACCTTCGACCAGCGCGACGCCGACCTCCTCCGCACGCCCACCGCCGGCCGGATCGTCGACATCCAGCCGATCGGCACCTCCGAGCGCCTCCCCCTCCGCGTCACCATCTACCAGGGCCAGCAGATCGTGCTCACCGAGGCGATCCGCGTGGAGGTCCTCACCCGCCGCACCACCGCCGTCGCCCGCCGAACCATCGCGCGGAGCCAGCGCCTCACCATCGACGACATCACCCCCGCCGAGCAATGGCTCCCCCCCGCCGACGACGCCGCCACACCCGCCGACGCCCTCGCCTCGGCAACGCGAGGCCGAATCGAAGCCGGCGCCACCATCCGCGCCGCCGACCTCGAGCCCCCCGTCCTCATCGAACGCGGCGACCGCGTCGCGCTCCACACCATCGTGGGCAGCATCGTCATCCGCTCCGAAGCCCGCGCACGCCACGACGCACGCGACGGCGAAACCATCGAACTCGAAACCCTCGACAGCTCACGCAAACGGCTCATCGCCACCGTCTCCGGACCAGGCCGAGCCGTCACCAACACCACCACCATCAGCATCGGCCACCGCTAGCACATCGCCCACAAGCATCCATAAGCCCCTGCAGGCCAACACCATGCGCACCACCACTGCCACCCCCGCCCTCACCGTCGCCCTCACCGTCGCAGCCCTCTGCGCCGCCGACGCAAGCGCCCAATCGCTCTTCCAGCGCCCCGTCCAGCCCGCGCTCGACGCCTCGGGCCGCCCCGACCCGGCCGCGGCCCTGCAGGGCGTCTCCATGATGGCCGTCATCCCCCCGCCCCCACGCGAGTTCGAGAAGCACGACCTCATCTCCATCATCATCGACGAGACCACCACAGCCGAGAGCCGACAGTCCCTCGAGACCGACAAGTCCTACGAGGCCTCCGCCGGCGTCACGCAGCTCCCGAGCCTCCGCCACCTCCTCGAGCTCCAGCTCGAGCCCGGCAACTCCAGCCGAAACCCCCTCCTCGACATCGAGGCCGAGCACCAGTTCGACGGCGAGGGCGAGTACTCACGCGACGACCGCTTCGTCGCACGCATCATGGCCGAGGTCATCGACGTCAAGCCCAACGGCAACGTCGTCATCGAGGCCCGCAAAACCATCGCCAAAGACAACGAGATCCAGACCATCGTCCTCGCAGGCGTCTGCCGCCAGGAAGACGTCACCGACGCCAACACCGTCCTCTCCAGCCAGATCGCCATGCTCACCGTCTCCGTCCAGAACGCCGGCGAGGTCCGCAAGGCATCCAAGAAGGGCATCATCCCAAGAGCCCTCGAAACCGTCTTCGCCTTCTAGCCCGCATTCCCGCCGCATGTGCCACGGGTTGACCCAAAGGGCAACCCGTACCGCCCGCGACAAACCTGGCACACGCTTCGCGTCATGCACCCGCATGACGCGTTTGCTTACCGCCCTGTGCGCACTTCTCGCGCTCTCGACCCCCGCGCTCCACGCCGGCATGGTCAAGCAGCTCACCGCCATCGAGGGCCAGGGCGAGTCCATCGTCCAAGGGCTCGGCCTGGTCATGGGCCTCCCCGGCACGGGCGACTCGGGCTCCGACCTCTACCTCGCACGCCCCCTCGCCGAGGTCCTCCGCAACAACGGCAACCCCGTCCCCGCCTATGAAGAGCTCGCCAGCACCCAATCCGTCGCCCTCGTCATGGTCACCTGCGTCATCCCCGCCTCCGGCGCACGCGCCAACGAGAAGCTCGACGTCACCATCGCCGCCGTCGGCAACGCCTCCTCACTCACCGGCGGCGAGCTCTACCTCACCCCACTCACCGGCCCCTACCCGGGCTCGCCCATCTTCGCCATCGCCCAGGGCCCCCTCACCACCGGCGACCCCGCCACGCCCACCAAGGGACGCGTCCGCCTAGGCGCGCGCATGGTCCAGGACGTCCGCATGGCGCCCCTCGGCATCACGTTCAACCTCATGATCAAGCCCGAGTACGCCGGCTGGTCCGCCGCCACCCAGATCGCCGCCGCCATCAACGACACCTACTTCAACAGCCCCACCACCGTCGGCACGCCCATCGCCGTCGCCACCGACGACCGCACCATCCGCATCACCGTCCCCCCCGCCGAGCGAGCGGCGCCCGCACCCTTCGTCGCCTCGGTCATGTCCACCAGCGTCAACACCGACCTGCTCCGCCTCCCCGCACGCATCGTCGTCAACACATCGACAGGCATCATCTCCGTCACCGGCGACGTCCGCCTCGGCCCCGTCGCCATCAGCCACCGCAACCTCCGCATCACAACAACCACACCCCCGCCCATCCCCACGCCCGACAACCCCATCGTCGACGACAGCCGATGGGCGAGCCTCGGCACCGACCTGCGCACCAACCAACAAGCACGCCTCGACGACCTCCTCGCCGCCCTCGAGCAGCTCGACGTCCCCGTCGCCGACCAGGTCGAGATCCTCCACACCCTCCGCAAAAGCGGCCAGCTCCAGGCCGAGATCCTCATCGACTAACCACTCCAATGCGCATCGACCCCACCATCACGCCCAACAACGAGCCGCTGCGCTCCTGGCACGACCGCGACGCCGCGCTCGCAGGACCCGCGCGCACCGGCAACACCACCCTCCACGCCCAGCGCAGCTTCGCCGAGGCCCTCTCCATCGCCGACCGCCGCGTCGACGCCAAGCAATCGCCCGAAGAAGCCGCACGCGACGCCGCCGAGCAATTCGTCGCCGTCACCCTCGTCCAGCCGCTGCTCAAACAGCTCCGCGAGACCAACAACGCCGCCGAGCCCTTCGCGCCGGGCGAAGCCGAGAAGCAGTTCCGTGCGCTGCACGACGCAACCCTTGCGCACGAGATCGTCTCCGCCGGCCACTGGCCCCTCATCGACCGCTTGGCACGCGACCTGCTCCAGAAGTCCCAGGGCGCACCCGACGCAAACCAGGCCACGCCGCGCCCAACGCCACGGAGCTTCATCGCGTGACGCAACCATCGCTCGCCCATCCCGCACCCCACGCCGCCGCCGCACCGACCATGCGCCCCGCCGAGGCCCTCGCCGCGCACCTCGAAGCCATGATCGCCGCCCACGAGCATCTGCTCGCCCTCGCCGCCGAGCACCGCGCCGCGATCTCCCGCGCCGACGGCCCCGCTGTCGAGGCGCTCTCCGCGAAGCAGACCGAGCTCGTCCGCGCCGTCGCCACCCTCGAGCAGCACCGCCGCGCCGCCGCACGCGCCGTCGTCGGCGAGCGCCCATCACGCGGCAGCCCCGAGCCGACCATCCAGCGCGTCCTCGCCCTCCTCCCCGAGCCCGACCGCACCACCATCGCCACCCTCGCCGCCAAGCTCCGCGCGCTCGTCGAGCGCGTGCAGGACGAGCACCGCGTCGTCCGCCGAGCCACCACCCTCATGCTCTCGCACATGGAGGGGCTCATGCGCCAGGTCGCACAGGCCCTGTCCCACGCCGGCACCTACTCCCGCGCCGGCTCAGTTCCCGCGGGCAACGCACAAGTCGTGTCCTCCCTCGACCTGACGACCTGATCGCCCCAACGCAGGCCCCGCCCCACACCATGTCACTCACCTCGGCACTCAGCATCGGACGCGGCGCCCTGACAGCAAGTCAGGCCGCGATCCAGATCGCCAGCAACAACCTGGCAAACGCCGCAACGCCCGGCTACTCACGCCA
This sequence comes from uncultured Phycisphaeraceae bacterium, assembly GCA_964415125.1. Taxonomy (GTDB): domain Bacteria; phylum Planctomycetota; class Phycisphaerae; order Phycisphaerales; family UBA1924; genus CAYQAD01. The sequence goes on from CAYQAD010000018.1 coordinate 8,352, forward strand.
GTCCGCGCGCCTCTCCCCCCTCGCCGGGCAGAGCTTCGGCACCACCGCCATCGGTGGCGGCGTCCGCTTCGGCGGCGTGCAGCGAGAGATCAACGAAGCGATCCAGACCCGCCTCCTCGCCGCACGCTCCGGCGAGGCCGCCGCATCCACAAGCTACGACATCTACGCCCAGCTCGAGAACGTCCTCGGCGAACTCACCGGCAACGACCTGTCCACCCAGCTCAACGGCTTCTTCAACACCTGGTCCGAGCGCGCCAACCTCACCGACAACGCCTCGGTCGTCCTCCAGCAGGGCGACCAGCTCGCCGCCTACATCCAACGCCTCCGCACCAACGTCGCCGAGACCCAAACCCAGATCGACGCGCAGATCTCCACCACCGTCAACGTCGCCGGCGACCTCCTCGCCGACGTGGCGCGACTCAACATCGAGATCGTCACCGCCGAGGGCGGCATCGGCACCGCACCCGGCCTGCGCGACCAGCGCGACATCGTCCTCGGCGAGCTCGCCGACCTCATGGACATCAACACCGTCGAGCAGCCCGACGGCCAGATCGACGTCCTCGTCGGCTCCACGCCCATCGTCCTCGGATCCACCGTCCGCGAGCTCGACACCATCCGCGGCAGCGACGACTCGGGCCCCACCATCCGCATCGTCGCCGGCACCGACCAGCGCGAGATCAACATCGCCGAGGGCCAGCTCGGCGCACTCATCGCCGCCCGGCGCGAAGGCGTCGACGAAACACTCGACACCATCGACACGCTCGCACAACAGCTCATCTTCCAGATCAACCGCCTCCACAGCACCGGCACCAACCTCGCGGGCCTCACCCGCGCCACCGCCCAGCTGCAAACCCCCGTCGCCGACCGCGCCCTCGCCCTCAACGACCCCGCAAACGTCGCGCTCCAAGAGCTGCCGTTTGAGCCCGTCAACGGCGGGTTCATGCTCAACGTCCGCCGATCCGGCACCGACGTCATCGAGTCCGTCCGCATCGACATCGACCTCGACGGCATCGACAACGCCGGCAACCGCACCTTCAACGACGACACCTCCCTCGACGACATCGTCGCCGCGATCAACGCCGTTGAAGGCGTCACCGCCGGCTTCACACCCGACGGCCGACTCGACGTCAACGCAAGCAGCGGCTTCGAGTTCTCCTTCTCCGACGACTCCTCGAGCGTCCTCGCCGTCCTCGGCGTCAACGCCTACTTCACCGGCACCGACGGCGCCGACATCGCCGTCCGCGAGGACCTGCTCGACAACCCCGCCCTGCTCATGACCGGCCGGCTCGACGACAACGGCGTCCTCATCGAGAACGGCACCGCACTCGCCATCGCAAACCTCCAGGACGCACCACTCGCCGAGCTCAACGGCCAGTCCTTCCGCTCGAGCTGGCAGCTCGCCGTCCAAGAGATCGGCCTGCGAAGCCAGTCCTCCCGCATCGAAGCAGAGTCCACCGCGCTCCTCCGCGAGGGCGTCGAGGCCCAGCGCGCCGCGACCTCGGGCGTCTCCATCGACGAGGAGAGCATCAACCTGCTCACCTTCCAGCGCCAATTCCAAGGCGCCGCCCGCGTCATCACCACCGCCGACGAGATGCTCCAAACACTGCTGAGCCTGGTGTAGCCATGACCTACTTCCCCGCAAACATCGGCCGCGTGCCGAACCTGCTCACCTCCCAGCTCTCCCTGGGCAACCTCCGCCGCACCGGCGTCTCGCTCTTCGACGTCCAGACCCAGCTCAGCACCGGCCGCGCGATCAACCGACCCTCCGACGACATCGTCAAAGCAGCAACCATCTCCCTGCTCGACGAGCGCCTCGAGTCGCAGGCACAGCGCTACCGCAACCTGCAAAACGCCCAGACCTCGCTCTCCCAGCTCGACACCGCCATCGGCGACGCCTCCGACCTGGTCCTCCAGGCCAAGCAGATCGCCTCATCACAGGTCGGTCTCGGCGCCTCCGCCGAGGAGCGCAACGCGCAGGCCGCCGTCATCGACTCACTCATCGACGGCCTCTACGAGCTCGTCAGCCGAGACACCGTCTCCGGCTTCCTCTTCGGCGGCTCAACCCCCGGCACGCAACCCATCACCCGCTTCGAGCAGGGCTTCCTCTCAAACTCCGCCGGCGCAGGACTCCGCACAGACCTCGGCCTGAGCGTCGGCGTCCCGCTCACCCTCGGCGCCGACCAGGCCCTCGGCGGCACCATCGCGCGCTTCCAGGGCACCGCCCAGCTCCCCGCAAACATCACCGGCGACACGCGCATCGCCGACCTGCTCGGCACGCGACAGCTCGGCGTCACCCTCGGCGAGATCACCCTTGCCTCCGGCACGGGCCCAACCCAAACCGTCGACCTCTCCACCGCCGATACCGTCGAAGACGTCGCCCAGCTCCTCGAAACCGCCATCCGCGACTACGAAACCACCAACGGCGTCACCATCCTCGGCCCCGCCGGCGTCGCCTTCGACACCCAGGGCCTCACCCTCGACCTCCTCGGCCCCCCCACCAACGCCGACATCACCTTCACCGACTCCACCGGCAACTCCACCGCACGCGACCTCGGCCTCGCCTTCGAGCCCACCGCCGCGCTCACCGCCGCCGCGCCAGCCACCGGCCCGCTCAACCCAACGCTCACGCCGCGCTCGGACCTCGCCCCCCTCACGCCCCCCGCGCTCGGCGCAATCCGCGTCGAGAACCTCGGCAAGGTCGTCGTCGTCGACCTCTCCACCGCCGAGACCATCCAGGACGTCCGCAACGCCATCGAGGCGGCAAACCTCGGCGTCACCGTCGAGATCGACCCCGTCGAGCGCCGCCTCGTCGTCGTCAACCAGGCCTCGGCCGGCTCGGACAACGCCCTCTCCATCTCCGAGGTCGCGGGCAACAACAGCACCGCCAGCCGACTCGGCATCCGCACCCTCGACGGGCCCGTCCGCATCGACACCTTCAACGGCGGCCGGGGCGTCGACGTCCTCTCGGGCATCGCAAACCCAACCACCGGTCTGCTCGACCCCGCACTCAACGTCGACTTCACCATCACCCTCGGCGACGGCCAGACCATCGACATCGACCTCTCACCTGACGACATGGTCACCGCCCAGACCTTCATGGACGCCGTCAACGCCCAGGCCGACGCGCAGACAACCGCCCCCACCGACTTCCAGATCGCTATCAACCCAAACGGCCCCGGCTTCGTCCTCCAGCAGGACCCGGGCCTTGGCGGTCAGATCACCGTCTTACGCCAGAACAACTCCGTCGCCGCCGACCAGCTCGGCCTCGAAGACGGCAGCTATGACCCGACAAGCGCAACCTTCACCACCGCCGACCCCTCAAAGGTGCGCGTCGACAGCACACTCTCCCACCTCATCGACCTCAGAGACGCCCTGCGCAACGACGACACGCGTGGCATCACGCTTGCAGGTGAGCAACTCGAGGTCTCGGTCGCAAGGCTCGCCGAGTCCCGCGCATTAGTCGGCGGCTACGCCCGACGCATCCAGACACAGCTCACCGTTGAGGAGGACCGAACGTTGCTCGACGAACAAACACGCTCAACCCTCCGCGACGTCGACTTCACCGAAGCCGCCACACAGTTCAGCCTCTTGCAGACGCAACTCCAAGCCGGCTACCAGGTCACCGCCCAGGCCTCCCAGCTCACACTCCTCGACTTCCTCGGCTAGCCCCACCCGCCCCGAGACACCCACGGGGCACGCACGCGGCATCGGGCGAAAGCCCGACGCACCCGCGATTGGACCATACGGAAGCACACCGCCCACGGCCGCGGCGTGCAGCGACAGGATGTCGCCCGGCGACGGACGCCGGGGATCCACCGAGACCGGCCGGACACGGAGCGTACGGCATGGAAGTGCGCACCACACGCTTTGGAGTGATCGAGATCGCGGAGGACCGCGTGATCACTTTTCCCGCTGGCCTGCTCGGATTCCCCGGGCAAAGCCAGTTCTGCCTGCTCGAGCCCGGGGGCGACGCCTGCTTCTTCTGGTTGCAGTCCCTCGACGAGCCCAGCCTCGCGTTCGTGGTCACCGACCCGACGCTGTTCATCTCCGACTACTCGGTGCCCGTCCGCGCCGAGCAGATGGAAGAGCTGGGCCTCGAAAAGCTCGACGACGCCCAGGTCTTCGTCATCGTCAACAAAGTCGACGACGCGCTCACGGGCAACCTCCAGGGGCCGCTCGTGGTCAACACGCTCACAAGGCAAGGACAGCAGCTCGTCCTCGCCGAGAAGCGATGGACCACCCGGCACCAACTCATCAAGGTCGGCGCGGGCGTCCAGACAGCTTCGGCCTAAAGGCCCGAGCTCCCACGCACGCATTCGTTCTAGACGGGCCACCACGCCCACGCGCCACCTCTGCGCATTCACGCCCTTCTGCCGGCACGGAAGCCGCAAGGAGCAACGCATGCTCGTCCTCTCACGCCAGCGCGATGAGACGATCATGATCGGCGACGAAATCGAGATCACCGTAGTCGACGTTCGCGGCGACAAGGTCAGACTCGGAATCACAGCGCCGACACGCATCGCCGTTCATCGCAAGGAGGTCTACGAGGCCATCCGAAGCGAGAACGAAATCGCCTCCAAGCTGGACAACGACCAGCTCCAGGCACTCTCGCAAACCATCCGCCCCGGACCCGCAAAGGCAACAGTCGCCCGCGCCCGGACCGCGTCACTCACAAACCCAACGCCGGAAAGCAACGGCGCACCGATCAATGGCAGCATCGCGCCCACCGGCCGAACCGCCGCCACTCGCTGACCAAAAACGCGCAATCACGGAGGATTGCACATGTCACGGATCAATTCCAACATCCCGAGTCTCCTCGCCCAGGCGAACCTCGGCCGAGCCAACCAGGAGCTGGAGCTCCGGCTCGAACGCCTCTCCACCGGCCTCCGCATCAACCGCGGTGCCGACGACCCCGCCGGCCTCATCATCACCGAGCGCATCCGCTCCGACATCGAGGGCGTCGACCAGGGCATCCGAAACGCCGAACGCGCATCCGCGGTCATCGCGACCACCGAGGGCGCGCTCACCGAAGTAAGCGACCTGCTCAACTCCATCCGAGCACTCGTCGTCGAGGGTGCCAACACCGGCGCATTCTCCGACGAAGAGCTCGCCGCCAACCAATCCCAGATCGACTCGGCAATCGACTCGATCACCCGAATCGCAAACACCGCCACCTTCGGCGGCCTCAAGCTCCTCAACGGCTCACTCGACTACACACTCTCCGGCGTCAACGCCTCCGCGATCTCCCGCGCAAAGATCAACGGCGCGTCCTTCATCGGGTCCAACGAGCTCGAGGTCAACGTCGACGTCGTCGCCTCAGCCCAGGTCGGCGCCCTCTACCTCTCCGGAACCGGCACGCGCACCCTCACCGACCCCGGCGGCGCAACCTCCACCGCGGGCCCCGGCGCCATCCTCTCCACCACAACACTCCGCATCGCGGGCTCCGAGGGCGTCACCGAGATCACCCTCCAGTCCGGCGCTTCCTTCGCCTCGCTCGTCCAGGCCGTCAACGACCGCGCGAGCCTCACAGGTGTCACCGCCGAGCTCATCAACGGCAACGTCAACTCAGGCGTCGTCTTCAAGACCGCAGAGTTCGGCCAGTCCGAGTTCGTCTCCGTCGAGCGACTCAACCGTCCGTCGAGCCCCGCCGACGACTCCTTCGCAACCTTCGCCATCCCCAACGACGGCTCCGTGCCAGCCGGCGCGCCATGGGCGGGCACAACACTCGTCGCCGCAACACGCGACGCCGGCCAAGACGTCCGCGCACTGGTCAACGGCACACTCGCCACCGGCCAAGGCCTCACCGTCACCACCAACAGCCCCTCCCTTTCGCTTGAGCTCCTCCTCAATGAGAGCCTCGCGACCGACCCGACCGCCGCGGATTCCAACTTCTTCATCACCGGCGGCGGCGCACTCTTCCAACTCGGCCCCGACGTCACCGCGCAGCAGCAGACCAACGTCGGCGTCCAGTCCGTCGCCGCCTCCCTGCTCGGCGGAACCCTCGTCAACGGCAACCTCGAGTTCCTCTCAAGCCTCAAGACCGGCTCGGGCAACTCGCTCGACGAGTCCAAGAAGTCCGGCGACTTCTCCGTCGCCTCCGACATCCTCGAGAACGCGATCGACGAGATCTCGATTCTCCGCGGACGGCTCGGTGCCTTCGAGAAGAACGTCCTCCAGACCAACGTCCGGTCGCTCCAGGCCGCCTTCGAGAACCTCTCCGCATCCTCCAGCACCATCCGCGACGCCGACTTCGCCCTCGAAACCTCCCAGCTCACGAGAGCCCAGATCCTCAGCCAGTCCACCACGCAGGTCCTCGGCATCGCCAACCAGCAGAGCCAGCAGGTCCTCGCACTCCTCGGCTAGCACCCAACGCAACGCCCCGCCCGCCACCCGCGGGCCAGGCGAAGACTCGGACCAAGCCGACACACGCCGAGCCGAGTCCGCATAACCAACCCCACCCAACCGCCCCGGCCCGCGCCGGGGCGGTTTTTCTCACGCGCAGGTCCCATCTGGTGCTTTTTCACCGCAATCAACACCCCAGCACTTAACCCAGCCGCTCTGCCCGCCGATCCCGGAGGCGTCGTTCGGCACTGCGCCGGAAGGCACAGTGTGAGCCGGGCACGTTTCCCGGCACCCCGGCGGGCGTGTTTGCCCCGGGTCAGTTCGGGCCGCAATGGACGCGGCCTTCCAGCAAGCACGCACGCCACAACACAGGCGTCGCATTCGGCACACGGAGGTTTCGTATGACTCGCATTAACACCAACGTCCAGTCCCTCATCGCACAACGCGTGCTCGGGCAGAACAACACCGGCCTGAGCCAGTCGCTCGAGCGCCTCTCCACCGGTGTCCGCATCAACCGCGGCAAGGACGATCCCGCCGGCCTCATCGCTTCGGAAAACCTCCGCAGCGAGCTCTCCGCCACCCGCGCCGCCGTCACCAACGCCGAGCGCGCCGACCAGGTCGTCAACATCGCCGAGGGCGGTCTCCAGGAAGTCTCCGGCCTGCTCACCGAGCTCCAGGGCCTCCTCACCGCCTCCTCCTCCTCCGCCGGCCTCTCCGACGAAGAGAAGAAGGCAAACCAGGGCCAGATCGACTCCATCCTCCAGACCGTCGACCGCATCGCCTCGGCGACATCCTTCCAGGGCACCAAGCTCCTCAACGGCAACTTCGCCTTCGAGACCTCCAACGTTGACTCCAACGTCGAGGGCTTCAAGGTCAACGGCGCCAAGTTCGAGAGCGACAACCTCGACGTCGACGTCGTCGTCTACCAGTCCGCACAGCAGGCCGGCGTCTACCTCTCCCTCGGCGGCGCGAACATCGACCTGGGCAACCAGTCGACCTTCACCATCGAGGTCTCCGGCTCGCTCGGCTCACGCGAAATCTCCTTCGCCTCCGGCACCTCCGTCGCCACCATCGTCAGCACCGTCAACAACTTCTCCGACGTCACCGGCGTCACCGCCTCGGCCGGCACCACCGGCCTCTCCCTCCGCTCGACCGAGTACGGCTCCGACGAGTTCGTCTCCGTCAAGACCATCGACGATGGCAACATCAACGGCGCCGGCGGCATCTTCAACTTCAACGCCACCGACACCAACACCGTCCTCACCTCCGGTGCTACCACCTTCGCCAACGCCACCAACGGCGTCCGCGACGAGGGCCAGGACATCGGCGCCTCCATCAACGGCGTCGTCGCCACCTCCGAAGGCCGCACCGTCTCGGTCAACACCGACTTCCTCGACGCCGAGATCACCCTCGACGAGACCGCCTCCACCACCCTCGCGGCCGTCTCCGCATTCCAGATCGATGGCGGCGGCGCCAACTTCCAGCTCTCCGGCAACGTCGACGTCATCGGCCGAGTCTCCCTCGGTATCTCCAACGTCGCAGCCCGCGAGCTCGGCAAGGTCGTCGACGGCGGCAACAACTTCTTCCTCTCCGACCTCGCCGGCGGCAAGGCCCTCGACGTGACCAAGGCCTCCCCGCAGGACTTCACCCGGGCCCAGGAGGTCGTCGCCAACGCCATCAGCGAGATCTCCGCAACCCGCGGCCGACTCGGTGCCTTCCAGAAGAACACCATCGGCGCGACCGTTCGCTCCCTCGGTGTCGCCATCGAGAACACCGCCGCCGCCGAGTCCGTCATCCGTGACGCCGACTTCGCCTCCGAGACCGCAGCCCTGACACGCAACCAGATCCTCGTGTCGGCCGCGACCAACACCCTCTCCCTGGCCAACAGCTCGCCCCAGTCGGCGCTCCAGCTCCTCGGCTAATCCGACCGGCTGACACCATCCAAACCCCCACCCGCCCGGGCCTCACCGCCCGGGCGGTTTCTTTTTTGACCGCCCCCAATCACAACCCACCGATACCAACGGCATCCGATGCCATCGCCAGACCCACGCCATCGCGAGCCCAAGCCCACCCGCCGCACCACCGAAGACCTCGCGCCCGAGCTCCGCGCCGCCCACCGCGCCTTCATCACCTACTGCCGCATCGAGGCGGGCCTCGCCCCCGCCACCATCGAGGCCTACGCCCGCGACTTGCTCGAACTCCTCCTCGACGCCACCGACCGCGCCGCCACCACCACCGCCAAGCTCGACCCCGCCCTCCTCATCGACCACGTCGCCTCCCTCAAGGCCGACCGCGACCTCGCCCCGAGCACCGTCGCCCGCCACATCGCCACCATCAAGGTCTTCTCGCGCTGGCTCGTCGCGCGCGACACCCTCCCCGCCAACCCCGCCGACCACATCGATCAGCCCGCCCGCTGGAAGAAGCTCCCCGACGTCCTCTCGCCGAACCAAGTCCGCAAGCTCCTCAGCGCGCCTCAGCCGAGCGCCAACCCCAAGCGCGCCGCCGACGCCGTCATCCACCACCGCGACCGCGCCATCCTCGAGCTCATGTACGCCTCCGGCCTCCGCGCAAGCGAGGTCGGCACGCTCACCACCAGCGACGTGCTCTGGGACCTCCAATCACTCCGCGTCCTGGGCAAGGGCACCAAGCACCGCATCGTCCCCATGGGCGACCCCGCCTATGCCGCCCTCCAGCGCTACCTCGAAGACGCCCGCCCAACCCTCGCCACCAACGCCGAAGATCAGCCCACCGACCACAAGGGCCGACTCTTCCTCTCCCGCACCGGCAGGCCCCTCGAGCGCGTCGCCGTCTGGCAGCTCGTCAAGCGCCACGCCGCCGCCGCGGGCCTCACCAGCGTCCACCCCCACACCCTCCGACACTCCTTCGCCACCCACCTGCTCATGGGCGGCGCCGACCTCCGCGTCGTCCAGGACCTCCTCGGCCACGCCGACATCGCCACCACCCAGATCTACACCCACGTCGACCGCTCGCGCCTCCGCGACGTCATCAAGACCAAACACCCCCGCGGCTAACCCCCCACCGCACACCCTCCCGTCCCACGGCTTGACCCCAACGGCAAGCCCTGCCGCCCCCGCTTCAAATCCACCCAAACCCCTTCCAAATCTCACCATCTCACCACGCACCAGGGTCGCCTCACCCACCAATCGGCATATACTTTCAGAGATTCCTGAAATCACCGAAGCATCCGGGGTCCACCCGACGAATCTCATTCCGAACCTCTCCAGAGCGCAGACCCATGCTCCACACCCCACCTCCAATCCACCCCGACCTCCCCGCCAATGACGCCGGCCTCCTCGGTGCCGTCGTCGCCGGCCAGGCACGCCTCACCGGCACCCAAGCCCTCGACCTCTTCCGCACCATGCCCCTTCCAGAGCTCGCACGCTGGGCCGACGCCCGCTGCCGCGCGCTCCACGGCAACTCCATCCGCACCTACGTCATCGACCGCAACATCAACTACACAAACGTCTGCACCGCGCGCTGCACCTTCTGCGCCTTCCGACGCGATGGCGATGAGCACGACGCCTACACACTCGACCCCGCAAAAATCGAAGAGAAAATCGGCGAGCTCTCCGCCATCGGCGGAACCCAGATCCTCATGCAAGGCGGCATGAACCCCGACCTCCCCCTCGACTGGTATCTCAACCTCCTCGCCGGCATCAAAGAGCGCTACCCCCACATCCACGTCCACGCCTTCAGCCCGCCCGAGCTCATCGAGTTCGTCCACTTCT